>CAKMJS010000080.1 GCA_927405585.1 uncultured Desulfosporosinus sp. | reverse complement strand
CCGTGTCGGCGGAGCGAATTATCAAGTGCCTATCGAAGTGCGTGCAGATCGACGTACTACACTCGGACTGCGTTGGTTGAGAAGATAGAAATTCTCACGCCAACGCATTTTGTTTTTGATGAGAAGAGTGGGTTGAGGGTGGAATTAACACTCAGTTCATTAATTCTTTACGGTCAGCTGTTTGGGGGACTCTTTCAAGCCATCCGCTTTCAATCATTAATTCTGATCCACCTTTTGCTAAAGCAATAACGTCAACTGTAAAATTAGCAAAGGTAGCGGCCAAATCTACTCTGGCAGTACTTGCAACCGAAAGTCCGTATTCAAGAATAATAGTCCCGAGAACAACGGTAACGTGACACATGATTAATTTATCACTATGTGGAGATTCAGTCGATTCGGTCACTAAATTGGACGTTATTATTGGTTGAGGTAAATCACGGCTCCAAAAGGAACTTGTTCTGTATTGCCTTGATTATATTGTTGTTGTAAGTCGCTCATAGCAAACCTCCATTATTATTACAAACATCTTTCATTTACCCTTTGATTTTCTGATAGTCTGCGTCGTTTCCCTATTCAACGGACGACTAAATGTACACTTTATCAAAACGATGAAAGTAATATCGGAGCAGTGATTAAGCGCTTGAATTGTTGAAAAATGAGGTGAAGAGGAACCTTAACCCGAGTGTTAACTTGGGATAAGGAAGTTTTCTCTATATTATAATTTATTTGTGATCATTAATTATTCGTTGTCCTTAATTCTTTTCGGTTAGCGGCTTCGGGAATTCTTTCTAGCCAACCGTGTTCAATCATTAAATCAAGTCCATCTTTTACATAAATACCAAGTTCGGCTGTGAGTCGAGCAAAAGCCGATGTAACATCAGGTCTTGCACAATTTCCCAATCCAAGTCCATATGCTTGGATGCTAAGCGACATAAATATAGTCGAATGGAATAATAGCAATTTATCACTATATGGAGATTCTGTAGAATCGGTTATAAGATGGTCAAAATTCACAGGTTTTGGTAAGTCCTCGTCTTCCAAGAGTGAACCAAGAACCCCTGTCTGCTTATCAGCAATTTGTTTCCCCCTTGAAAAATAATCTACTAATTTTTTGGATTTTGCAACTTGGCCAAATCCCATAAACATTGCGTCTTCGTATTGCCTCGTGTTGGCATTAATGAAAATATGCCCAATTTCCAGAGCGTTGAGAGGTCGCTTCTCCCCTAAGATTCCTTTAAAAAAGTTGGTTTCAGGATATACATATTCCATCCTGTCGGGAATTGGAATGTAAGGTGTCTTTTCAAGAAGACCCTTCGATAAAAGAACAATATTTATCTTTCCAGTTATTTCTGTAAAATCAAGTATACAGCCCTTATAGAACGCGAAGATGTCGGGACGGTATATCGATGCAAGTGCAAAACTAAAGTTGATTAAACCATATTTTGTCATGAATTTTGAATACAACACCATATAAGTATCAGAGAATAAGCTTTTTGCATTTACATCAAAATCTTCATCCGTGAAACCATGGGGTATGGGGAAGTTTTCCTTATTAAATATCTCTGTAATAGAATTAACGTGTCGATTAGATACATCTAATATTAATTGTAAGACTGAACGCATATCAGGGTCTGTACATTTTGCCACTAAATACGAGACCATACACTTAGACATACTTTGAGCCATATAAGTATTCCAAAGTTGACCGATTTCTGAAGAATTTAAACGTATATTATCTACGTTATGTTGAATAGCACTATATGGAAGTTGCTCATTGCCACTATTAACATTTACACCCTGCTCTATATTGTTCATATTCAAACCTCCATTACAATAATTTCATCTAGTATTTACACTTTTGATTTTCGATATTCTGTATAATTCTTATTTGTTACAGTAATTTCCTATTAACTATACTTCACAAAATCCATATAACTCCGAGAGAAGTTATGCATGCACAACCCATTTTTCGAACACAATGGTTAAAATGTTTAGTGAGGACATTAACTAAATAAATCTACTTGTGGCCAAAGCCGCTAATCTTTGGTGGCAATGCAAAGAGTTGCGAACATATCGTACGCATTACTGTATTTTCTAACGAGTCCATACGGAACACCGAGACACGTTAATAGCTTTAATAAAAGGTATTGAAGTAACACCAACGCACGTTGAGTGCGTAATAGTGCTATTTGTCTTAAGTGAAATCCTGGTATGAGCGGGTTGTAGAGTTGGATGTTCGTTTTATCATGTCATATAGGGGAATATATTGAGCTAGATCGGAAGGTCTGACTTTTTTGTTATTATTGGATTACTATTACTTTCAAGGAAGGATATGAGCGAAAAGTGTGGAAGTATTGAAGAAAATATAAGGAAGGATGCGGAATATAATTGAGGATATACAGGAGTCCTATAGACATATCACCATTTATTTAAGTACGATTTGCTCTTTAAAGCGATAAGAAAATTCAGTAGGCCTTTGGTGTATCTAGCTACATAGATATTTTGAATGTGAAAAAATGGGAGGTTATGGAAGATGTTTGTTAAGAATCACCTCATTCCTTTAACTAGACTGATTACAGTAAATGAAAAAGAAAACTTAAAGATAACTCTCCAATTGATGGAGAAGCATGGACATGACGCTTTACCAGTTATTAATGAAGAAAATGTATTAGCCGGACTTATTTCAAAACAACATATCTATAAGATTAACTTTACTGAAGAAAGCAATAAGGAATCATTTATTACCAATACAATTGTGAGCGAAATTATGAAGACTAATTTTAAATACATTTATGAACAAGATTTGTTAGAAACAGCAATTAAACAAATGATAGATATGCGTATGCAATTCATTGTCGTTTATAACCAGAAAAATGAGTTTATTGGAATCCTTACCAGGCGGATATTACTTGAGGCGATGGCCAATGTATTGGGCATCGATAAAAAAGGGGTACGGGTTGAAGTGCTAGTCAGTGATACTAAGGGTCGTTTGGCAACGTTAACAAAGACTTTGTCCAAGAACGGATACAATGTTAGAAGCATTTTCATGTATGATCTTCAATTGATGGATTTACAAAAAATTTTAATCCGTTTAGATACCCGTGACTTAGAACCGGTAGTAAATATATTGAATAATGCTGGATTTAAAGTATTAACTTCTATACTTGAATAAAAGAGGAACCTGACACCCGATTTCTAACTCCTCCAGGATTATGAGACAAAAAACGTTAACGGCACACACTCGCTTTTACGCTTTCAGTAATTGGTAAATTCCTGTTACCTTTATTATTTCGAGGGCATAATCCTGTGTTACTGGCTTTAATATCTGGGATTATCATTGCAAACGTCACCTTTTTGATAATCGGGGGAATAACTAAGAAAAAGTATACCTGCTATCTTAGGTACCGCTGTGGTCTCCTTACTGCAGCAACAATCTCCATGATTTTTGGTAAGCTGACCAAGCTTCGGGGTTTAAGCGGTGAAGAAGCCCAAATGCTCATGTATATACCTCAAGATATACAATTTGATTTCCAAGGCTTACTCTTTGCAGGAATACTGATTGGTGCTTTGGGAGCAGTAATGGATGTAAGTATATCTATTGCCTCAGCAATGGAGGAAATTAACAACGTCGGCAATAATCGGAAAAGACATTATGGGGACAATGTCAAATACTCTTATTCCCGCTTATACAGGTGCTCCAATTCCTTTACCCCATAAGTAATTAACAATGGATACAATGAGAAGCCCAGTATACTGGACTTCCTTTTTGGGGAACTTGACTCGGCAATTTCATCAGCACTTTACCCACTTTGCGACCACAAACCCAGGATTTCCTTCTCTTTTCTCCTCGAGAGAAAGGGCCTCAGCTGTTGTTTGAACATTCGGTGGGAAGAAAAGACATTCTCCAATTTCGACAGGTACACCGATTTGCCAGGAACATATTTCCGCTTTGGTATAAAGAGCAGCACGGGCGAAGACAGAAGTGGGGTTGTTACGAGCTGCCTCCGCATAGTATTCGCTCCAGGCACTCATGCCAGCGATGAGTCCGATCATCATACAGCCCCCGGGCTTTAAACGACTAAAAAGTTTTTGCAAGACGTTTTCCGGTTCAGGAACGAATTCAAAGGCGGTCATGGAAATAATCCCATCATAGGTTTCCAGTTGATCCATAATTGCTGTAATATCAGCATGCCACCAGTGAACTGGCTTAGCTTTTGCGGTGTTTTCCTCAAGCGTCGCTAGTTTCTTTTGGGCTAGAGCCATCATTTCACCGGAAATATCGACAGCAGTGACTTCATATCCCTCTTGCACAAGCCAGCTGGTATATTGTCCGGTACCACATCCGATCTCAAGAACCTTGGGACCCGATGCCTTAAACATGGACTGGGCCAGGTGGCGTTCAACTTGATCAGAGACTGATCCAAGCTCAGTATCATACCAGGAATCATAATGTGCAGCAACGTGGTCAAAAAGTGCTTCCTTCATTCGCAATCACCCTCGTGTTCCATTTTCTATTTTTATGTGTATGTGTAACTTTCTACTTTTTGCTTTTTAATTCCTTCTTCACCTTTCCTTAAAGTTCGATAATATAGGCAAGAAGTTGCTTAATGCAGTCCAAGAAGTAATAGTATGGTGGTCTCCATCTAATCTCCCCTTCCCCTAATATTAACTTATTCAGATAATGAATTCAAAAAGAATATAAGAACCCAGTGATTTCAGATTATATAATTGGAAAATAAAAAGTACGGCTCTTTTGTCCAGGAGGTTTCTGATTTTGAAGAATTTAATGAAGGAATATTTAATGCGTGGTGTGAGAAGATAGAAATTCTCACACCACGCATTTTGTTTTAGTGTTGAAGAGTGTCAGTTTTGAATTAAGCAATAATCTTTCGACGGTAACAATCAATTCTTGTAGATCAAAAGGTTTGATTATTAAAGCCTGGTATGTATCATCAGGTGGTAAATTTTCCGTTGAGGGGATTGAACCAGTGATAATCGTCACAGGAATAGGAAAAAAGGCAACAGAAACGATACTTGCGGGTTTTGAAAATGAGAGGAACCAACCATTCTAATGGTGAAGCTGTCTTTAAGATTAATGGAGTAAGTATCTATTCCTCGTATAAATTCCAGGGTCATGAAACAAGAGTTCACCCAGTATTCGGAACGCCTTTCGACTGGGGTGTTGAAATTAGATGTACTCATGGGGGGAGGCATTCCTAAAGCATCAACGACCATAGTCACAGGGCCTTCAGGTTCGGGTAAAACTATAATAGCTCTTAGCTTTGCGTTAGAAGGTATAAAGTCAAGTAATAAAACTGTGTTTGTAAGTTTGGAAGAAAATCCTTTACAAATAATCAATAATTTTAGTCTACTTGGTCAGGACATTAAACCCTATATCCCAGGAAGGTATTTTACATATCGTCTACGTTTCTCCAGTTGAGCTAGATGTCGATGAGCATGTCTATAAAATTCAGGAACTTGTACGTGAGATAGGAGCTCAGAGATTGATTTTTGATTCAATCTCATCCTTCGAAATTGGAATGAGTGATAAGGTGAGATATACCGATTACATTTGGGGACTTACCGATTATTTTAAGTGCCATGGAGTTTCCGTTTTAATGACCCACGAAATGCGCGATTCCTTAGCAGGATCAGCCATGACAAAACATGGAATCAGCTTTGTAGCTGATAATTTATTACTGTTGGCCTTTAAAGAAGAAGGTCTCCAATTAAAACGGTATTTAAAACAAACAAGGGGTTATGCGAATTTAGCGATACGTGCTGTTCAGTCGTTGGGTGAAACTGGAATAGTCAAAATCTCATTACGTCAAATCAATGAGATGGTTGAGGTGCGTATTCAAGATAACGGACTGGGTTTTGCCTCTGGTGTATTAGATCAACTTTTCACGCCATTCTTCACGACCAAAGAAAGAGGAACAGGTTTAGGCCTCGCTGTAGTTAAAGCGATCATTCATAATCACGATGGTGAAATCGAAGCAAGCAATATGCCACAAGGTGGAGCACTCTTTACTTTTACACTACCGATTGCCAGCTTCGAGAGGAAAGAAGTTGACGTTGCCTTAATCATCCAGGATAAAATCTTAGGCTATTCGTTGGAGAAGGCCCTGAACGCGCTCGATTATCGCGTTAAAGTTCTTGAGATGAAGGATTTTGAAAATGGTACTATTGATATTAACGACATCTTACCGAAGATCGTGATTATTGAGGGATCACTTGACGAGGACACGCTAATAAAACTAGAAGACATACATAAGTATTGGCCTAGAATTAACATGATAGTTATGGGGGATTTCCCACAGAAAAAGGCTAAGGTTTTCCAAGAAAAAGGCATTAGAATTATAGCTAAACCTTTTGAAATTACCCAAATAATTAGTACTATAAAAAACTCAACTTTTGTAGCTACACAAGCAAAATGAAATCTGAATAGGCGGGCAGTGCCATTATACCTAGTACCTAGTATGCCGTCCACCTACATAGAGGTTAAACGGCATTTCTACTACTGGGTTTAAGAATAAAGGGAGTTTAAGGAAACAGGCGCGAATGTCTAAATTGAAGGAAATGGTACAAATAACCTCTACTTACATAAATACTTAGGTTAAATTCGCCAACCTTCTCAAATAATAAGTGAAAGATAAAGCTTAAAGGGGGAGAAGGTATATGGAAAAAATAAAGGATAGAAACACACTTGCTATAATCTCAGGAATTATTGGACAAGCAGGGATTATAATAGTTGATACAGTCTCAAGTAGTGCAGGTTTATCTAAAAGGTCATATAGGGAAGCGGCAGCGGGGGTGTTTGTTACAAAGAGACAAGCTCGAAGTATAAATGGGCAAGCTCTTGGGGTCATCATGAATGCTGCTGTGAGCATTTTAGGAGCAAAATATATAATTAATGACATGTCAAAAAATGGGCGGGATAACCTTATACCAAAAGGAATATTAGCAGGAATTGGAATTGGAGCCATTGCCACAGCCATCCCTAATGTTGTACCCCAGAACAGCGTTAAGCCGAAAGATGCAGCAAGTAACCTTTCTTACGTTTTCAGCAACATGGTATATGGGTTACTTACTACTTACGTAGCAGCTAAATTAGGTCATGATTCGCTTTATGACGTTCCCCCTCAAAACGATTACCTGAAGCCGACTGAGAAAACGAGCGAACAAATGAAAGAAACGAAAAGAAATACTGTCCAACCTATATACTCAGATTTGAATCCCAATAAAAAAGAAGGTACATCAGAATTCATTATGTAATTTAATGGATTAGTCAAATCTCATTGCAGAACGTTAAATATGCGCTCTGCAATGAGATTTAAAACTTATGGAAATCTGATTGCTCATAATTCTATTACTATTAAGTTTAAAGACATCAATAAGTTAAATTATTTTCGTACTGTACATGATACACTGATTATACGGTGAGCCCTTAAAAAGATAGGATAACAAATAATCCGAGTATTCTAGTTTTGGAATTAAGAATACTTGGATTGAATGTGTGGGGAACGTATTGAGCTGAATCGTTTTTGAAAAACGATCTGGCTCTTTTGTTTTGTTAATTACATTCGTGCAGGAATTCTCCCCGCTGGTCTGGAAGTTACAGTCGGAGAAGAAGATGAAAATTCGGAACTAGAGAGAAGGATTAGATCTATAAAGGAGTTCTTGTACCATGAAAATACTCTTTGTTGAAGACGATCGAATCATTGCCTCAGGGCTTTGCTATTCACTAACCCAGGAGGGGTATCTTGTAACGCACTGCTTAAATGTCGAGTCAGCCAAAAGGTTGATCCAGGAAACTCGCTTTGACTTAGCGATCCTGGATTTATCCCTGCCCGATGGCAATGGCTACGACCTTTGCAAGATCATTAAGGCCAAAGAAGATATCCCAGTCCTATTTTTAACCGCCATCGATGATGAGGTGAATGTCGTGATGGGACTCGATATGGGAGCGGATGATTATATCACCAAGCCGTTTCGAATCAGAGAGTTGCTTTCGCGCATTAAATCTGTGACGCGCAGGTATGACAAGTCGGACTCTGGCAAAACCATGATCAATAAGTTTGGTCCCTTAAAGATCGATATGGCACAGGCCAAGGTGTATAAAGGGGAGCAGGAGATCATTTTAACCTCGCTGGAGTATCGCTTGCTCTTAATCTTTGCCAATCACGAGGGACAAGTCCTGAGCCGTCATCAGCTTTTAGAAGGTTTATGGGATTACGCGGGAGATTTTGTCAATGACAACACGTTAACGGTCTATATTAAGCGTCTGCGTGAAAAGATTGAAGAGGATAGTCAAAACCCCTCGATCATCAAAACCGTGCGTGGACTTGGCTATATAGGGGGTAGCTAAGGTGTTGCGAAATCAAGAAATCAAGCGATATATTACCTTGATGGCGATAATTTTGGTCCTAGGGTCGGCTGCCTGCTTTTATATTGATCCCATCTCAGGACTCATTGCCTTCTTAGCGCTGCTTTTCATGTGTGGTGCATCGCTCATTTTTACAAGATGGAGATATCAGCAACTTGACGAGTTATCCCAATATCTGAAGCGGATTGCAGGGGGCGAGTACTCCTTAGATATTAGAGATAGTGATGAGGGTGAGCTGAGCATTCTCAAAAGTGAACTCTATAAAGTCACTGTAACCCTCCGTGAGCAAGCCCGTCTCCTAAAAAAGGACAAGCATTATCTAGCGGATTCGATTTCGGATATTTCTCATCAGCTGAAAACGCCCATCACCTCGATGTTTGTGATGACAGACCTAATCCGTGACGAAAACCTACCCCAGGATAAGCGTATGGAATTCACGCAAAATATTCACTCACAGCTTGAACGACTGCAATGGCTTGTGTCATCCTTACTCAAACTGTCGAAGATTGATGCTGGCAGCATTGAGTTTAAGAAGGAGACTGTGCAGGTCAAAGACCTGATCCATCGATCCCTTGAGCACCTGCGAATCCCTATGGAAATAAAAGAGCAAACTCTAGAAATCAGCGGAGATGACCGGACAAGCTTTATAGGCGATTATTATTGGTCCTCCGAAGCACTGACTAACATAATAAAAAACTGCATTGAGCATACCCCTTCTGGTGGAACCATTGGGATTAGCTTTAGAGAAACCCCACTATCCACGACTATCAAACTCTTCGACAATGGTCAGGGTATCCGTAAGGAGGACTTACCCCACATCTTTCATCGATTTTACAAGGGGAAAAATGCTCACCATGACAGTATCGGGATCGGCCTAGCCATGTCCCAAAGCATTGTCCAAAACCAAGGCGGTCGGATTGAAGTGATCAGTGAAGAAGATCAAGGCACTGAGTTCACGATTAAATTCTATAAAGGGGTTGTGTGACAAAACTGTCACCCAGAGTGTCACTCTAGAGTAATCTTAGACAGATATACTAGCCTTAGTGAGGAAAAGGAGTGAGTTAGTATGGAACTATTAAAGGTGGAAAATCTGTCTAAGATCTATGGGAAGGGTGAAACAGCTGTCAAGGCCCTGGATAATATATCCTTCTCGGTAAACCAAGGCGAATTTGTGGCTATTATTGGACCCTCAGGCTCTGGAAAATCAACCCTACTGCATACCTTAGGGGGTGTGGATACGCCAACGAGTGGCAAGGTGTTGATTGAGAATACGGATATTTATGCCCTGGACGAAACCAAGTTGGCCATCTTTCGGCGTCGGCAAATCGGTCTGATCTATCAATTTTATAACCTGATCCCTGTTTTGAGTGTCGAGGAGAATATTACGCTGCCGTTATTATTGGACGGTCGCAAGGCCGAAAAAGGGCAGCTTGAGCAAATTATCAACACATTGGGTCTGGCGGATCGCTTAAACCATCTGCCCAATCAGCTGTCAGGCGGGCAACAGCAACGAGTGTCGATCGGGAGAGCGCTGATCAGTAATCCTGCCCTCATGTTGGCCGATGAACCGACGGGAAATCTGGATAGTAAAAGCAGTTATGAAATCGTTGAATTGCTCAAAATGTTCAATAAATCCCTTCGTCAAACTCTGATCGTAATTACTCACGACGAGCGTATCGCCTTGCAGGCTGACAGAATCATGACCATCGATGATGGGCGGATCACCAAGGATGAGGTGCTTCGGCGATGAATATTATCAATCAACTCACGATCCGACATCTGAGGCAGAATAAACGACGAACCCTGGTGACCATCCTGGGCGTGATTATTTCAGTGGCCATGGTGATGGCGGTGGCCACGATCAGTGTCGCCTACATGGAATTAATGCAGAGGCAGACGATTGCAAGTCAAGGAGAATGGCATGTCCAGTACCAAGATGTCAACAAAGAACAGTTCGAGGGGATAAAAAACGATCAAGCAACGAAGACCGTGGTCATTTCCAGAGATCGTGGTTATGCCCTCTTAGAAGGGGCCCAAAATAAAAATAAGCCCTATGTGTTTATTAAAGAGTATAATGCCCAAGGATTTGAACAATTTCCCATTCAACTGAGTGAAGGGCGACTTCCCCAAGCCGACCATGAAGTGATCATCTCGGAAGAAATGGCGGAGAGTGCCAAAGTCGCCTATAAGATCGGTGATCGCCTAGAACTGGAGATTGGCGAACGGTTCGCAGCGGAAGGTGAGAAACAACCCCTTACCCAGAATAACCGATTACAAATGGTGAAAGGTGCAATCGCCGAAACCTTAATCGTTCAAACAACCCAACGTTACACCGTGGTAGGAATCATAGAACGTCCGACCTGGGAACCAACCTGGGCGCCGGGGTATACCATCCTCAGCTATCTTGATGAAACTATGATCGGTTCCCAGGATCGGGAGACCGTTCAGGCCATGGTTGTCTTAAAGAAAGTTCAGCGCTCCCTTTATACTCATGCCGAAACTTTGGCGAAGCAACACAACATCGCTGAAGTCAAGTTCAATAATGCGTTACTGCGCTTTTATGGTGTGACGAATAACGATAATTTGCAGAGCACCCTTTATTCGCTCTCGGCGGTCATTATGGCGATCATCATGATTGGCTCGGTTTCCTTAATCTATAATGCCTTCGCGATTTCTGTGTCCGAACGGTCCCGTCATTTAGGGATGCTTTCGAGTGTGGGAGCAACGAAACGGCAGAAGAGAAACTCGGTATTCTTTGAGGGGGCGATCATTGGATTGATCAGTATCCCGATTGGAATCCTGGCAGGTCTGGGCGGAATGGGGATTACGTTTTGGTTCATTAACCCGATCATTGATGGAACTTTAAACGTGACGGAATCGTTT
Source organism: uncultured Desulfosporosinus sp. (assembly GCA_927405585.1). GTDB lineage: Bacteria > Bacillota > Desulfitobacteriia > Desulfitobacteriales > Desulfitobacteriaceae > Desulfosporosinus. The sequence continues at coordinate 21,162 of CAKMJS010000080.1, read as the reverse complement.
AGAGTCTCTGTGACTCCAGTATCGATCGTGATTGCCTGCGCAGTTTCCATGCTGACTATCTTCATTTCCACGTATTGGCCCGCCAAAAAAGCCTCTAAAATTTCAGCGATTGATGCGATTCGGCAAACAACCGAGGTTAAGCTGACCGGTAAAGTCGTTAAAACTTCGAAATTGATTCGAAAGCTCTTCGGAATCGAAGCAGAAATTGGCTTGAAAAACTTGAAACGAAACAAGCGCAGGTACCAAGCGACGGTCTTTTCACTGGTCATAAGTATTGTCTTGTTTTTAGCTGTATCCTTTTTCACCGCCAATTTAGTAAAATCAGTGGAGCTCTCTCAGGAGGGTTTGAATTATGATATTGAAGTATCCATAGACCATGAGTATTCTGAAACTGATGTTCAGTTGCTTAACTCCATTGCTTCTCTGCCGGATGTCAGCGAGTATAGCGTTATGAAAGAACTGAGTGTGAACGCTTGGATCAAGGAAGCAGAGATCGCTAAGGAGTTACAAAAGCGGGTAACGGAGGACCCGAGCATCCTTAAGAACGGAAACTATCCTTACTATCTTAATCTGCATGCTTTAAATGAGGAAAATCTCAAAGTCTACGCCAAAGAGGTAGGTGCTGATTACGAAGCACTCGTCAATCTCGATAAGCTGACTGGGATTGTGATCGAGACGATCCGCTATGAGGATAGGGATGCGGGGAAGTATGTGGAAACAAAGGCCATTAATTCTGAGATTGGTCAAAGCATTGAGCTCTTCTACATTAAATCGGGGACTTCGGAGACAGGCGTAGAGACCTCCTTGAGTCCATTAGAAATCGCCGCCTTGACAGATCAAGCGCCGATGGGTGTTTTACCAGCAGTGGTCGGAGGGTTAACGATCATTGTCTCCGAAGAAGTCCTGGATCAAGTGATGGGTGATCAGGAGATTGCCAACTTCCAAACCAAACTCTTTTTGAAAAGTACGGATCCAATGGCTACTCAACATGCCATCGAGGATATGAAAGAACGGAACGTATATGTTAATAATCTGTATCAGGTTCGACAAAACGATGAGCAGATGATCCTGTTAATATCCGTATTTACCTATGGCTTTATCGTCTTAATTACGGCAATCTCGATTGCCAACATTTTCAATACGATCTCGACGAGCATTTCCCTGCGCAAACGGGAATTTGCGATGTTGAAGTCTGTGGGAATGACACCCCAAGGCTTTAATAAAATGATCAACTATGAAAGTATTTTTTATGGGATTAAGTCGTTAGTTTACGGACTTCCGCTCAGCGTCGTGGCTATGTATGCCATCCACCGATCTTTGATGAACAGCTTTAGCTATGGCTTTACACTCCCTTGGGCGAGTATTGGTTATGTCATCATTGCTGTGTTTGCTATCGTCAGCTCGGCAATGCTGTATTCCAGCACTAAAGTTAAGAAGCAGAATATTGTGGACGCTTTGAAGCAGGAGAGTATTTAGGGGTGTCGTAAGCAAGTGTTTCCTGTCACACCATTTCAACACCTATAGCGTCCTCCTTTCACTATCAAAGTGGAGTGAGGACGCTTGTGTTTTGTTGATTAGAAGTAAAAGTGGGGATGTGAAAACAACCTACTTACATAAAAATACGCTTATGACTTCATACTAAACTAGATCAGTTTGGGAGGAGGTTCTTATGAAACATATATCTTCACGAGCAAAAAAACGGCTTCTCATTGGATTGCCACTGCTGGTTATTGCTGGAGTCTTTCTATTTATGCAATATGAACGGACATCGACCACACAATATTGTGGAACAACCTGTCACATCATGAAAATCCCCTACGAAGCCTCTTTTCACAGCGTACATCGCGAGACAAACGGTATGGGGTGTAAGGATTGTCACATCCCTCATGATAATATTCTTGAGCAAATCGCTTACAAAGGCTATTCAGGGGCCAGGGATTATTATAAAAACACTTTTGCCCCACCGGATGTACTACATACAAAGGAATGGAGTAAAAAAATACTTCAACGCAACTGCCTTCGATGTCATTCTACGGTGGTTGCACAAATTAACATCAGTAATGGTTTGCAATGTTTTGAGTGCCATCGCGGAGAACCACATGATACACCTACTCAACCTTTCAGTAGCCAAGCTGTTTACACACCAATACGCTAAAATGGAGGTAGCAATTTTATGCAAAAATCCTGGCGCAGTGTTATGTTGCTCTGTCTCATCCTAGTAATGACGGGAGTTCTTTTCGTTGGGTGTACCCAAAAAGCACCGAATCAACCCACGACTGCTACAATACCTGAGGGTGAACTTGATCCCGCCGTATGGGGAAAAGTATACCCTGATCACTATGCCAGCTATCTTAAGCAGAAGGAACAAACAAAGGGGAATTCGAAATTCGGCGGTTCCCTCCCTGAATCCCATCTTAAAGAATCTCCTGCCCAAGTTAAGCTGTTTGCGGGCTATCCCTTTTCTGAAGATTATAACGAAGAACGAGGCCATATTTGGGCTTTGGAAGATGTAATCAACACCCAACGTATTGGGCCAAAAACCATCAGTTCCTGCTGGAATTGTAAAAGCCCTAACGTTAAACCCCTGGTCGATAAAATGGGAGATACCTTTTGGGCAACTCCCTTTTTGGAGTTGAAGGATCAGATCAAGCATCCCATCGCCTGTGCTAACTGTCATGACCCAAAAACAATGGCCCTAGCAATTACCAGTATCCCCCTTCTCGACGCTTTGAAAACGAGAGGAATCGATCCAGTCAAATTCAGTCGACAAGAAATGCGAACCATGGTCTGTGCCCAGTGCCATGTCGAATACTATTTCAAGCCTGATAATAAGAAAGTCACGTTTCCCTGGAAATATGGGTTGAAAATGGATGATGCTGAAAAATTGTATGAGGAGTTAAATTTTAAAGACTGGGATCATAAAGAAAGTCAGGCACCGATGCTAAAGGCTCAACATCCAGATTACGAACTATTTTCGACGGGTGTTCACGCAGCGAACGGTGTCGCCTGTGCGGATTGCCATATGCCCTATGTAAAACAAGGTCAAACCAAAATATCCTCGCATCATCTGCAAAGCCCCCTCAATCATATCTCTCAATCCTGTCAAACCTGTCATAAGCAAAGCGAAGAATACTTAAAGAATCAAGTGATCGGGACTCAGGAAACTGTTTTTAAGACTAAGGTTTTATTAGAAACTGCGCTCTCAGACGCCATTGATGCCATCACAATTGCAGCCAAGAACCCTGCTGCTAAGGCAGACATGATGACTCAAGCTCGGTCCTTGCATCGCAAGGCAGGGTGGCGTTGGGATTTCGTCTCTTCTGAAAACAGTATGGGCTGGCACAGCCCCAAAGAAGCGTTAAGAATTCTCGGTGAAGGGATTGATATGGCTCGCCAAGCTCAACTTAAAGCCAATTTAGCAGTAGGAGCTGCCGTTGAAGGTGCAGCCGGGGCTGATGCAGGCAAAACTCCCGGAGCAGGAACTTCCGTTGAAGCCGCTGGTCCTGAGACGACTCCTAAGCAATAAGCTGGATCAGAGCAGCGAAGCATTCAACTCTTATCCGTTCGAGGGGACGGTCCTTCGACACTTTTGTACGAGGCGTTCCCAAATGGAGCGCCTTTTCTAGTTTCCGATAAAGAAATAACTTCCTCCGCTTTAAAGATCAATCCTAATCCTGAACATCTTCCAGACTTGCAGAACCATCGATCATGAATGTGTTTTCATCGAGTTTATCAAAAAACGTTTCTTCTTCATCGTCTTCGTCAAATATATCTCCAACAATCTCCTCAAGTAAATCTTCTAACGTAGCAATTCCTGCTGTTCCTCCATATTCATCGATAATAATCGCTATATGCATCCTGTTCCGTTGGAGTTCGTTAAACAGTTCGTCGGTTCTTTTTGAAGCCGGTACGAAATAGGGTAGTCTGAGTAGTTTCTTCAAAGAAAAATTCTCATGGTTACAATTATCTCTGAGATACTGAATCATGTCTTTTGAGTACAACAATCCTATAATATCGTCAATATTATCATTATATACGGGTATTCTCGAATACTTCTCTTTATTAATTAGATCAAGAGTTTCATCAAGGCTTGCTCCAAGAGGAAGGGCAACGATATCAGTTCTGTGTGTCATAATGTCCGAAACAGTCTTATTATTAAACTCGAGAACATTGTCAATCATCCGATGTTCAGTTTTATATATTGTTCCTTTTTCATCACCGATATCGATCATCATTCATGTAAAAAATAAAAGGACATAATGAACCTGTTTTAACGGTTCATTATGTCCTTACAAAATAGCTTACTTTTAATCGCTTGTTTATTTCCGATAGCCAACACACCTTACTACTTCATCTGTCTCTTCAGGATTAACATTTGCAGATTATTTTGATGAACTAATTATAGCACAGGTTACTTAACTGACAATGTACAGCTTTTGAACAGTACTCTTGATTATGCGTTGCCACGAGGTCACACTTCCTGGGAGATCATGTAGTTATGGATTCCTTTGAATTCTCACTCGTTTAATTCGATGATGCTGCTTCTCAAGGACAGTAAACGTTAAACCTTCTTTTTCCAAAATATCGTCCTTTTTGAAAGTTGCATTTTGCGAGCTCAACCATCCGCCTATTGTATCCAAGCCTTCCGTTTCAAATTCAACACTAAAATGGTTAAATATGTTGGATAAAGACACTTTTCCATCTACAATAATGTGATTTTGATCTATGATTTCAAACTCTTGATTTTCATCTACGTCGAATTCATCGCGAATTTCACCAACAATTTCCTCCAATATATCTTCAATTGTAATGAGACCAGAAGTTCCGCCATACTCATCCAGCAAAATAGCCATTTGCACTTCATTTTTCTGCATTTTTTTTAATAGTGATTTAACTCGAATAGTTTCTGGTGCAGTCAAAGCGGATTGCATGATGCTCTGTAGATCAAGAATTGTTCCCTTTTCACAGTTCATGAAGTATTTTTTTGTGTTGATCAAACCAATAATATGATCTTTATCCTCGTGGATAATGGGAAATCGGGTATATTGTTCTTCACGCATAATTGTTTCATTTTTTTCAAGAGAATTTAAACGATCTAAACAAACCATATCCGTTCTAGGAACCATAATTTCCTTAGCCATTAAATCGTCAAAAGCAAAAATTTTATTGACATATCCATATTCCGATTGATTGATTTTACCGCATTTATAACTTTCAGATAAAATGATCCTTAATTCTTCTTCAGAATGTGCTTCTTCGTGCTCTTTAGCAGGTTTTAGACCAAATAATCGTATGAACTGATTGGCTGAACCATTCAAAACCCAAATAAAAGGATACATTATTTTATAAAACATTATAATGGGTCTTGCACACACAATACTCACTATTTCTGCCTTTTGGATCGCCAATGATTTGGGTGCCAGTTCTCCTATGACCACATGTAAGAATGTTATTAAAGAAAATGCTATAGTATAAGATATTAGGGATACAGCTTCAGCTGGCATATTCGTTTGCTCGAAAACTGGATAAAGAATCGTCTCAACTGTCGGTTTACCAAGCATCCCCAATCCTAAAGCAGTAACGGTGATTCCTAACTGACAGGCAGATAAATAACCGTCCAAATTACTTGTCACTTTTTGTATTGCTAGCGCATTTTTCCTACCTTCCAATACCATTTGATCCACACGGCTCGGTCTAAGCTTAACAATAGCAAACTCAGTAGCGACAAAAAATGCTGTTGCAATGATAAGGATAACAATAATCAATAGATTAATCGTAAGCATTTAATTTTTAATCTCCTCAATTTTCACTTTACAAATCCGCTTAGGTTTTTTTGCATGGTAAACGATTTTGTCCTTACAAGACATAGTGCCCTATGATTGAAAATTGAATACACGCATTCGCTTTTTCATGACTCGCCAAAATTGAAAAGTCGTAATTATTATGCTAATATTAGAACTTGAATGCAATTTAATATTAACTTTGGAGTGTGATAAAAGTTTTGGACAGTATACCCTATGACTGGATCATTCTATTAGGGGCATTATTAATACTATCAGGTTATTTTTCAGGCTCAGAAACGGCACTTACAAGTGCAAGTAAGGTCAAATTGCGAAACCAAGCACAAAATGATGGTGTAAAAATCGATCGCTCGTTAAAGATGATGAAAAATTTCGATCAAACCTTATCGACCCTCTTAATTGGCAATAACATTGTAAATATTGCCATGGCCACTATTGCTACTAAGATTGCAACAGATATGTTTGGGGATAGCGGTAGTACACTTTTTGTTACAACAGTAGTCATAACGATTTTAGTTTTAACATTTGGTGAAGTTTTACCAAAATCTTTAGCAAAACCATATGCAGAAAAGTTTTTAATGACTGTATCAGCTTCTTTAGGGATCGTTATGATAGTCTTTCATCCTATTACCTGGCTTTTTGTTAAATTAAGGGTAGGTGTTGCAAAGGTTATTGGATCAAACCATGAAGAATCAACTGTTACGGATGAAGACGTTAAAGCATTAGTTGAAATTGGTGAAGAAGAAGGAAAATTTCTTACTCAAGAAAAAGAATTAATTCATAATGCGATTGAGTTTGATGATATTGTCGTTAAAGACATCTTAACGCCAAGACCAGATATGGTAGCGGTATCTATCAATTCAACGATAGATCAGATAAAAGATATCTTTATTCAAGAAAAGTATTCACGGATGCCTATATACGACGGGACAACCGACAATATAGTTGGTGTTATTTCGCACAGAGATTTCTTTGAACAATATGTACAGCATAATATATTTGACATAGGAATAATTCTTAGGAAACCTTATTTTGTAATTTCATCGGTTAAAATTTCAAATCTCTTAAAAGAATTACAGAAAAGAAAAGTTCACCTAGCTATTGTTTTAGACGAGTATGGAGGAACTTTAGGTATAATTTCAATTGAGGACATTTTGGAAGAAATTGTTGGAGAAATTTGGGATGAAAATGATGATTATGAAGAAAAAGAAATCCTAGTTGAAAATATTAGCGAGAATAAAATTCGTTTAAGTGGAGGAATATCAATTGATACATTTTGTGATGTTTTAAATGTGTATTCAATTGAAACTTCTTGTAATACGTTAAGTGGGTGGGTTTCGGAAAATTTAGGGTATCTACCTAAAAAGGGAGAAACCATGGTGTTTGGAGACTTCAAAATTTATATTGAGGAAGTTCGGAATCACCGGATCCAGAAAGTAATTGTAGAAATCCAAGAAACTAAGGCTGGTTGAAGAAGTTGGAGCTTTTCAATTGAATGACCATAGAGGAGATAAGGGTAAATAAAATGCATAATGTTGTTCGTGGTATCATAATGGGAATTACCGATCTGATTCCGGGTATAAGCGGTGGTACAATTGCAATGATTTTAGGTATTTATCATGAGCTAATTGCTTCAATTAACGGTATTTTCAGCAAGGATTGGCGGAGACATTTATTATTCTTAGCACCACTAGTATTAGGTGTTGGTTTTGCTTTGGTAATATTTAGTCGCTTAATTGAATGGCTTATCGTCTCTCACTCTCAGCTATTGTTCTTCTTTTTTAGTGGACTGATTTTAGGAATAATTCCATTTTTACTTCGGACAGCGAATTTCAAGAAAACATTTAAATTTCGTCATTATGGTGTACTTGTCTTAGCTGCAAGTTTAGTGGCATCTACTATCTATATTCGTGGAGATAATATGGTGTCAATTTTTACTAATTTGACCTTTGGTAGTTACCTATTCTTATTTTTTTCAGGTTGGATTGCAAGCTCTGCAATGATTTTACCTGGAATAAGTGGTTCTTTGGTTTTTTTATTGCTTGGAGTTTATCCAACAGTAATAAATGCAATTTCTAGCTTTAATATTTCTGTTATTCTCATTTTAGGGTTAGGAATTACCATTGGTTTAATCATTACAAGCAAACTTATACAATTCTTGTTTAGCCAATTTAGCACGCTAACATACGCTGTTATGATAGGGTTAGTTTTAGGATCAATTATTGTCATTTTCCCTGGATTGCCAATAACTATTACGTCTGCGATCTTGTGTATAGCAATGTTTCTTGTGGGGTCCATTGTAGCCACTCTGCTTGGTCGCTTAGAGCATAAAACAAATTTAGAGTTACCAAAAGTAGGAAGGTACCCCTTGCAGGAGAAGCGCCAGCAGTGTGATTCCACAACCGGATAAGGTTGACCAGTTCTGACATTATAGGCACTAAAAAAAGCGATTATTGAGCTGAAGAATGAGAGTGCCCACTAATTATTAGGATCAAAACGAAGTTTTAGAGTGGAGGAGTTGAATCCTACGTCTCATTTTATTATGCGTTATTACTATTTCCTCGAGGATGAAACCGAGTCATTGGAACGCTTGGTGACTGTTTTTAACCAAAACTCGTTAATTTCCTTCGACAAAAATCTTCCAGCAAAGTTTTTGGACCAGGCTGGAGTCTTTTATACGTTAAATGACGCTTCGGGTAAAATGAACATTCTCACGATTAAGACCCTGTCTGAAGTAGGTAGTTGGGCGACAACGTTGATGCAGCTGCAAGAATGGGAAACAGAAGCGGAATTGAGTTCTGATGAGCTTATGGGGAAGCTAACGGTGCTGGTGGGCCCACAGGGTAAATGGACTGAGCTCTTGGAAGACGCTGCCACTCTTCTTTCTTACCAAGAAGCAGGTAGTATTGGACTGGAATATAGGCCGCTGGTCCGCCTATCAGTTGACAGAAAGCAGGAAGCTTCTTTTCTCTACAGCCTAGATGATCCTGAGTCGATTTCGATTCCATTCTTGACCCGGAGAATGCCGATGATACATGGCAGCGTCATACGTTTACAGACGTTAGATGGAATACTGAAAGACCGCAATTTTTCCATACGCGGGGAGAAGGAAGAGCTAGAACACGCCCTGATAAGAATCCTGCACACGAAACTGGTCATGAATCAGGTTTCCATTTTGGCCTCAGAGGACTTGGAACGAGAGATCGAGGGTCTGGCAACTGCTTTTGGTAAGGTGCTCGGTGACCAAAGCCTGATCAGCGATGGGATCAACCGACTAAATTCGATGCTAGACAGTCTGAAGAGACAAATTGTACAAGAACCTGTGCGTCAGATGTATTTAAATATGCTTCAGCAAATGAATCAAACCTACCAAGAGCGTCTTGTAGAATTACGTCATACTTACGAAGAACTAAACCTGGTGAGGGAAAATTATAAGGCGGCTATAGAGGTAGTGCAAAGTAAGATAGAGGTGATGAACAACCGAACTAATATCGTTACTCAACAGCAAATCAAAGGATTACTGGAAGTTAATACAGCCATGCAAAAGCAAAGCCTGGTTTTTCAATATGCTGCCGGCTTAATCGAATTTATTATCATAGCTTATTATAGCCATACCCTCTGGTCACATCTCGAACATACTGCATATACAGTCATACCGAGTTGGATTCAGTTTATCGTCGTCATGTTGTTCTCAGGAAGTGCGGTCCTAGTAACTCATCTGCTGGCTGAATATATGCAGGGTGATATTCATGTGCGCAGAAAACTAATCCTGACCAGCATTCTGCTATTGTTAATCTTTATTCTGACGGTGGTCGGCAGCGTTATAGCTAGAAGTCAAGGTGTAACCCATTAGAGAGTAAGGTGCACAAGAGGCCGTTTTTTCTTATGTAATAATCTACAAAGCGTTAATGCTGTAGTAACCATGCATCAAACAAAGATGAATTTAACCTAATAGTTTGATTGCCTTCAATCTTTCTTTGAGTTGCTTCAGGTGGCCAGCTTCTTCCTTGGCGATCTGCTCCAGCATTAACCTGGTTTCTGGATCTTCAACTTGGCTAGCCAGCTTTTTATATCTTTCTACCGCAGAGGCCTCTTCTTTAACAGAAAGCTCTAAGGCTTCTTTAAGGTTCATGACTTTTTTCACCTCCATGCTATTTGTAGTTTATATTATATAATTCTCACTGGAAAAGCAAAGAGGAACTTAGTGCCTGCACCAACTTATCGCTCAGTATAACTGATAAAAACTAATGTGAGAGTCAAAGAATGAATTCTTTGACTCTCTTTTTTTGGTGTGGTAGAGAACACTTATTGTTAGTCAGATCCCTACAGTGTGCTAATTTTCTTTTTCATTTTCCATCCCACTCATTAACAATCACATACCCATCGTAAGGACCTTTCTCCAGCTGATGGCGGGCTTTCCGGTTGGCCACACTGTCAAAGATGATAGAAAAATCATAGTCATCGGGGTAGAGTTCACTGGCTGCTATCTGCAATTTTAGCCGTTTATGGTTTATCAGGGTTTTCTTGCCCTTAATCTGAACGCCAATTTCGCCCTTAGCGTTTGAACGCGAGTAGATAATGCCGGTTTCCTTTTGAGGATAGACGATAACACTGTCACCAAGATTAAATGTATCGCTGCGAGACTGCACTTTTGCATTGGGTGCTTCTTGTTTGACAATCTGCGGTACAATAGCGGCCTTATCAGGTAAAGGATTACTTTGCTGTAGCGCATCTCCGTATTGCTTTGTAGAATTTCCATAGGCAGCTTCGTGAGCGCGTATTAGCATGTGTTGTTGCATACCCAGCCTTTCCGCAATATTCTTTTTCAAGCTCGGATAATTCGTTGATGGATTCACCGTACCAGGCGATGATGATATCTGTGGACTTGGCTTTCTCAAGGTAGGCTTTTATTCTTCGGCAGGATACAAGGAAGGAGGTCACATGGGCAATCTGATCAGGCATCAGAATTGCATCAATGGCTATCAGGTCAATGACCTTCTGCAAATCCGTCATTGTGGGAAGTGGCGGGGTGCCAATCTGTTCAATAATTCTTTTGGCCTGGGTTGTTTCGTCCAGGCGCCGTATTACTTCCGCCTCGTTTAATGAAGGAACCAGTGCGAGATAGCGAGCTTTAACAATATTAGACTGTGCTTTATCTGCAAGTTGCTTTAGGATTTCATCAAATTCCAGAGTTATATAATTTTTCATTTGGGTATCTCCTTATAACAAAATTAATAAATAAAAAGCCCGCCATCAAACATACTACACCTGTAAAAGTGCAAAATGCTCCTGCGGGCAAAATCTCAACATAAAAACAACGCGACAAGCACACCCTGTCACGCATCAATAATTGGAAGTATAGAAGCAATCTGTTAGGTATGTTTTCAAAAGGGCAACACAACAAACGGGATACTTCCCGTAAATCGAACGCCTTTTGCAACTATATTTAGTTGAGACCCACCGTAACAGACAGAACCGACATCAATACTCCACCTTTTAAGATTACACTATTTTAGTATAATGCCATTTTTAAAGTGATCCAGACAACCATCGTTCCTGCGTAGTTGGATAAACGCAATAGGAACCCTTGTACCTGTAGTTCCTGACACCAACTTATCCATCGCCTCAACAACTTATTGTTTAGTAAGTACTTAAGCGTCAATTACGACCCAAGTTCTAACTCCTCCAGGAGTATGAGTGAATATTTCGGTGTGGCAGAGCCACCATTTGGCATAAAGTTAAAGGTAAACTGATCATTGTGGTAACTGGGTATAACACGCATAAAAAGAAGAGCAGGTTAACCTGCTCTTCAGAAATTTTATTGATATTGTTACGGGCCTTAGTCCCAGTGTTGGTTAGCCAGACGTTTGTAAGAATCATAGCGGACCTTGGCATATTTTTCGGCACCCTCAAAAAGTTCTTCTGCACTTTCAGGGAAAATACTCTGCAAGGAAGAGTAACGAACTTCACCCATGATGAATTCCCGGAATGACGTTGTTGGCTTTTTAGAATCTAGGCTAAATGGATTCTTGCCTTCCTCGATCAGATCTGGGTTATAGTGATAGAGATGCCAGTAACCGGAATCAACGGCTTTCTTCGACTCTTGTAAACTCATAGTCATTCCTGCCTTCAGGCCATGGCTGATACAGGGCGAGTAAGCAATAATCAACGAAGGTCCCTTATAAGCTTCGGCTTCCTTAATCACCTTTATCGTTTGAGCCATGTTAGCACCCAACGCAATTTGCGCGACATAAACATATCCATAACTCATAGCCATCATGCCTAGGTCTTTCTTCCGAATTTTCTTACCCGCTGCAGCGAATTTTGCCACCGCTGCTCTCGGAGTGGACTTGGAAGACTGACCTCCAGTATTGGAGTAAACCTCGGTATCCATGACAAAAATATTTACATCGTCACCTGAAGCTAAGACGTGGTCTAATCCACCAAATCCGATATCATAAGCCCAACCGTCTCCACCAAGGATCCACTGAGACTTTTTAATCAGATTATCTTTTAAACCAATAATCTCGGCGAGGACTGTGTTATCCCCGGCGTATCCTTTCAGTCCAGCCAGAATCTTTGCTGTCGCTGCTTTAGAAGCCTCAGCGTCATCCCAACCCGTAAGCCACTCTTGGAAAGCTTCCTTCAGTTCAGCACTAATCTCCATCTCCAACGCCTGATTGAGTAAATCAACGAGTTTTTCACGGAGTTGACGAACGCCCAAGAACATACCATAGCCGAACTCTGCGTTATCTTCGAATAAGGAATTAGCCCAACTCGGTCCTTTACCTTCATGGTTGGTGGTATAGGGAACTGCTGGAGCACTGCCACCCCAGATTGAGCTACAGCCAGTTGCATTGGCAATCATCATACGGTCGCCATAAAGTTGAGTGAGCAGTTTGATATAAGGTGTTTCACCGCACCCTGGGCATGCCCCGTTGAACTCAAGTAAAGGCTGAGCAAACTGGCTACCCTTAACTGTTGTCACATCAAAAAGTTTGCTCTTGTTTGTGATGGTCATCGCATATTCCCAGTTCTCGGCTTGTTGTTCTATTTGTTCCGCTGCTGGTTTCATAATCAGAGCTTTACCTTTAGCTGGGCAAATTTCAGCACAGTTCCCACACCCTGTGCAATCTAACGTACTCACTTGAACACGGAAGTGCAGACCTTCAGCCCCTTTACCAGCGGCTTTCTTGGTAGTGAAAGTTTCCAGGATGTTTTTTTCCTTTTTGTTTTGCTTCTCATCTGCCTGCGTTTCCCGAATTTTCTTGATCTTGAAGTGAGCGCTGGCATAATAATGATCTAATTTCTCAGCCTCGTTCATTAAGAACGGGCGAATTGCCGCGTGTGGGCAAATATAAGAACATTGATTGCATTGGATACATTTACCGATCTGCCACTCAGGTACGGTGACAGCGATGCCACGTTTTTCAAAACTGGCGGTTCCTACTGGGAACGTTCCATCTTCACGCCCTAGGAAGGTGCTCACGGGGAGGCTATCTCCTTCTAAGGCATTCATCGGGCGAAGAGTAGTCTTCACAAAGTCTGGTTCTTCGACCGACGCGGCAGCCTGAGCTTGTGCGTTATCGGCATTTCCCCATTCAGCCGGGATTTCTACCTTAATAAGGGAAGAAACGCCGTGATCAATTGCTGCAATATTCATATCTACAATGCTTTGTCCCTTATTACCATAGGTTTTTATGACGGAATCTTTAAGATAATCAACGGCTTCTTCGACAGGAATCACATTTGCAAGTTTGAAAAAGGCAGCTTGCATGATCATGTTAATTCGTGAACCGAGACCAATTTGACGAGCAATTGATACAGCATCAATAATGTAAAAGTTAACATTATTTTTTGCAAGCGATTGTTTCATCGCAGCCGGGAGTTTTTCTTCCAGTTCTTCCGCCGTCCACTGACAGTTCAACACAAAGTTGCCACTCTTCTTGATACCTTTTAGGAGGTCATATTGATAAACATAGGTTTGATTATGGCAAGCGATATAATTCGCGCTCAACGTTAGGTACGGAGATTTGATTGGTTTTTTACCAAAACGAAGGTGAGAAACAGTAATGCCTCCGGATTTCTTACTGTCGTATTGGAAATAAGCTTGTGCATATAGCTTGGTGTGATCCCCAATAATCTTAATCGCTTGCTTATTTGCACCGACTGTGCCATCAGCACCGAGCCCCCATAATTTGCAGGAAATCGTCCCTTCAGGAGCAGTGTCGATGATTTCATCTTCGCCTAGTGATGTATAAGTGACATCATCCACGATACCTATGGTAAAGCCATTTTTCGGTTCTTCTAATTTTAGGTTTTTGTACACTGACAGAACTTGAGAAGGGGTCGTATCTTTAGAACCCAAGCCGTAGCGTCCGCCCACAATCACTGGCTTGATATCGCTTGTGTAAAAGATAGCATTAATGTCCAGATAAAGAGGTTCGCCTATGGCACCGGGTTCTTTTGTACGGTCAAGAACTGCAATCTTCTTAACAGTTTTAGGCAACACTTTAAAGAAGTAATCACTGGAGAACGGACGATACAAGTGAACCTTCACGACCCCAACTTTTTCCCCTTTAGCCACGAGATAGTCAATTGTTTCCTCAATCGTGTCGCAGATCGAGCCCATTGCCACGATGACATACTCTGCATCGTCTGCACCGTAATATTGGAAAGGATGATATTCACGGCCAGTAAGCTCCTTGTATTCTTGCATGGATTGTTCAACTAAATCTGGAACAGCAGCATAGAAGCGATTAGAAGCTTCACGACCTTGAAAGTAGACATCTGGGTTTTGAGCCGATCCGCGCAGAACTGGATGCTCTGGATTCAAAGCATTGTCACGGAAGGCTTGCACTGCTTCCATATCTAAGAGTTTTGCAACTTCTTCATACTCTGGTACTTCAATTTTTTGAACTTCATGAGACGTACGGAATCCGTCAAAGAAATGAAGAAACGGTATACGGGATTTGACCGTTACTAAGTGAGCAATGAAGCCCATGTCCAAAGCTTCTTGAACGTTGTGGGAAGAAAGCTGGGCAAAACCAGTCGACCGTACGGACATAACATCCTGATGATCACCAAAAATTGAAAGTGCATGGGTTGCCAAAGCACGGGCGCTAACATGGAATACGCAGGGCAGAAGTTCACCGGCAATTTTATACATGTTGGGAATCATTAAAAGTAACCCTTGCGAAGCAGTATAAGTCGTAGTTAATGCCCCTGCCTGAAGTGAACCGTGTACTGCTCCAGCAGCACCTGCCTCCGATTGCATCTCCACTACCTTAACAGTTTGCCCAAAAATATTTTTCCTTCCATGAGCAGCCCATTCATCAGCCAATTCAGCCATAGTTGATGAGGGGGTGATCGGGAAAATTGTAGCAACTTCTGTAAATGCGTAAGACGCGTGGGCGGCGGCTTCGTTGCCATCCATAGTTTTTACTTTAGCCATTATTCGTATCCTCCTTAATATGATGTAAGAAATCTAACTTCAAGGCTTTTTGGAGGTGTACCCTCGTTATGCCCTAAGTCCAAAAAAGTAAAAACTATTGGAAAATTCAGACTATTCAGCATAAAAGATAACAAGGTATAGTATGTCAGAATGAACTATTTATATAGCATATATAGGCCCGGATAGACCCATATAGACCTCATATACTTCATTTCTAGATTGAAGTATACCCTTAAAGTGACTCGTTCGTCTATAATTTATTGTCATGTATCTTGAATACAATTCTTCGGACCCAAACAGTACCCAATTAGCACTGAAATGCATCCTGATGTTGATCAGTTTATTCGCGTTGAACAAGGTCAAGACCATGCTTTAATGGGAGACAGCAGAGACAAGCTATATTACCAACAAAGAGTGGGCGATAATTATGCCATATGGATACCAGCAGGTAAGTGGCATAATCTGATAAATATCGGCCGTGTACCGCTTAAATTGTACTCTATCTATGCACCGCCTCAACATCCGCGCGGCACGGTTCATACAACAAAGGCGGATGCTGAAGATCATCACCTAATAGTAGATAATGTCGTAGGGACGGGGTTACCGTAAAGAGATCAAGCTGTTCAAAGTTGTCCGTCTTTTGAACAGTTGCCTCATCAACAACATGATTCGCTGTGATGTTGACTCTTCTGATCAGGAAATTTTTGTCAACAATGCGTTCAAACAGATCTGTGACGGCATCCAGGATTAGCTTTGTAGAGGAGGTCTGTCTGCCCGCAAGACTGACTGACGAGAGAGTAAATTTGAATGAATATGTGAAGGACGCTTTGAGTGATAGGCTGCAAATCATAGCAGTTCGGATTAAAGAGCATCCCGAAATCGCAATAACCTACTTTCAGCCGGATGCGAAGAAGAATGGCGGCGCCTATGTTACTGCTATCAGTACAGCTAAAAAGATAGACGAATATGAACGGGTTGTCGTTATGACCGATGGCACTGCGATCCCCATTGATGAAATAATCAGCATAGATGGGCAGATATTCGAATCTATGGTGTTTCATTCATGTGAGAGTGAATAACGACAAACAAGAATTTGTCACGCAGCTTAGACTGTGGATTATGATCATTATGGGGTGTTACGCACCGAATCAGTGGGGATTATATGATATGATAGGAAATGCAGGGGAATCTATTTCCAGAGTATTTTTTTGCGACCAAATAGGGTTTACGTTGATCTGAACCGACTCAGCAACCGAAAGAAATATTGTTATGGAATAAGGAAGGGACGAAATATATGAAGGAACTTTTGGGAAAACTCCAGTATAATTCACCGGTAACCCTGACATTTACGTTTGTTTCCTTAGTTATCTTGCTGTTAGGCTATATAACAGACGGACTAACTACAAATTTGCTTTTTGGTGTATATCGATCATCTTGGGCCGATCCTTTGACTTACTTCAGATTGTTTGGTCATGTGCTTGGCCATGCGGATTGGAGCCATTACTCCAGCAATATGGTGCTACTTCTGGTATTGGGACCCATACTTGAAGAAAAATATAAATCGCAATCTTTTTTAAGAATGATTGCGATCACTGCAGTGGTGTCTGGTCTATTTCATGTTTTATTATTTCCGAGTACTGTTTTACTAGGTGCAAGTGGTATTGTATTTATGATGATAGTCTTATCCTCAGTTGCAGGCATGAAGGATGGAAAAATCCCACTCACCCTCATATTGGTTATAATTATTTATCTTGGGGGCGAGATATTAAGTGTTGGATCGAAAGATGGGATATCTCATATATCTCATATTATCGGAGGAATCTGCGGTGCCGCTTTAGGTCTTCCACGCAGACGTACCTAATTAAATTTTATAATTCTAGCTCATGATTGATAGCAAGAGATAGGTTCAATCAATTTCTCGCCTTGAGCATAGAGAAAGGAATCGAAATTAAATGCCATTATCTCTAGAAGATCAGAAAATATATATGCTGACTATTTAAATTCCCTAATGATGAACGATTTGAAATTATAATGGAAGCAAGCTTAGAAGAACAGGTTATTTCGGAAATGAAGAGCAGTTTTACCCATAAGTGGTAAAACTGCTCTTCTACTTATTAGTCGTGGGATTCAAGGTGATAAGGATGTAAATATGAGGTTTATGGGGGATGGAAGGTGCAAAGTTTTGGGGGGCATTCGCACTCAAGGCTAATCAATAAGATTATTCTTAGTAAGTTGCCAAAGTTAGGTAAGAAGATTTTAAACGAAATCCTTCTCCAAGTTTACTCAAGTCCTAATCAGACTTGAGTTTTCTTACGCCTAACTCCAGATAACTTACTAAGAATAATGGGTATTAACACTATTAGCATATTAAGCTGAATCTTCGTATAGTTATGTCTTTTGTATTCCAAAGTTAATCTGCCAACAGCTGGAAATGTTTATCCCTGCCCGCGACGGGCTTCGGCTCGCACACGTTCACTGGTCTTTAGGAGCAGAGAATTGACAGATGCTCGGTGTACTGCCACGTCCAGTTCCGTGAGAGAGTCAGGGCTGAGGTGAGTGAGGCGTTCTGTCTCGTAGAGCATGGAGCCGAGCGCATCATGGATGCCGCGGGCTGGTTGTAACGTCAGCGCTTCTGTAAGATACCAGAGTAACTCATGGAGTTGCCGCATAATTAGGAACACCTCGTACATCTGCTTTGAGTATTCTGGGACTTTCCGCCAGTCGTTTCCGCCGAAACTGATTTGGGCAACCTTTTGTCCCGCGCCAAAGCAGTCAAAGGTAATGCAACCTTTAAGGTTACGCTCCTTAAGGCTTCTGTGAACACAACATTGAAAGTCTGATTGCAAGTTGATGCAAGGGTCCCCTGGGTCTTTGTCGATTGGGAAGCCTTCCGAAGCTGAAAAGTACAGTGAGACACAGCACAAACCGAAACACTTTTTACAGTCAGCTCTAAGATTGCTGCGACTCTTATCATATAAAGGTACTAAATATACGTTATTCTCGGACAATATCCGATTCTCTGTATTTTCATCTGAATATGCCATATCATTCTCCCTATAATTGTAGATATACTTTAGCGCTGATACTCCTACGAATGACCATCATTGTGTCAATAACCCTGTCTCATTATCACATATTAATACTTTGCAGACCTGATTTCATAGACAAATGTCTAGGATGCCCTGGGAAACCGAAGACGCCATGGATGGCGTCCCCCCCAGATATATGACACAATTAAGAATTGGGATATTTAATAAAACAATATTGACTAAGGCCGATAGTGCTATCTGACATACTCTTAATTAAATTAAACCCGAAATGTTCATACATAGTTATTTGATTAGCGTTAACTGTTTCTAAAACTATAGGAATACTATTTTCGTTACAATATGTAATTATTGGGGTAATTAATGCTCTTAAATTACCCTTACCACGTTCTTCTTGGGCAACAGCAATTACATTTATATGATAATAGTTTTTTGTGATAAATTCTTTTTGCCAGTTTTGATCAATAATTTTTGATACGGCTTTTACATTATTTGAATATGTTTTAATGTCGTCTTTACTAATCATATGCCGTAACTTAGATGATGATTGTATACTGAGCATAAGTTGCTTAAACCTTTTTAATTTCTTTTTTTCATAGCCTATTAATATGAGAGTAGTTTGTGATGGTAAATTGAAGCAGGATGAAAACAAGAATTGGATAAAGATCAAGGCAGCGCAGTTTAACTTTTTTGAGAGACCTGTAAGATTGTTCTATATGAATGGGATAATGTTTGGGATACCGGTTTTTGGTATTCATATGTTCACGGTTTAATTCACCTTATAGGCGGAGTGAATATGCTAGGTCTTGCAAAGGTTGAAGCGCTTTCTGGGAAAACCTTAATTTCAGTAACGGATATGCAAATTTTATTTGGATTGCTGTGGCTCGGCGTTGTAGTCTTGTTTTTGTTAGCAGTAGGAGGTCTGGCTACGAATCAGCACTGGTGGAAAGTTGTTGCTTATGTTGCTGTTGTGGTATCGCAATTTTTGATCACGATTTGGTGGCCGGACGCAAAATGGGGCACGATTGCCAACGTCTTTGTACTCATTACAGTTTTTTATTCAAACTTATGAATCGAACCAATTCATAAGTTTGACAAATGGATTTAACGTTGTTGCTGGCGAGTTTTTCATAAACGAACTTCCACCGAAGTTCCTATGGTTATCCCGTCTTCGGAGACTATAGAGTCATAGGCCAGGATCGTCACTCCGTTTTCACTGGCAAGCTTTAAGGCCTTGGCAAATTCCGGATCCCTTATCTCATGGGGTGTAAAATACTTTACGCCCTTCATCTGGATGAGAAAGAAAATGAACCCTGCATAACCTTCTTCCACAGCTTTAATCATTTCATAAATATGCTTGCAGCCCCTTTGAGTAGGAGCATCTGGAAACAGAGCGATACTTTCATTCTCAAGAGTGACCCCTTTTACTTCAATGAACCCTCTCTGTTCTGTGGTCTCAAAGTACAAATCAAAAAATCTCGAATTATCGTAAACAATCTCTTTGGATAGCGTAGTAACCTGATCAAATTCCTTGATTACCCCCTCCTTGATACCATGATAGACTACTAGATTGGGGACTTGTGAATCGATATTGATCAGTTTATCTTCCTTATAAGCGGCTATAAGGGAGTACTTAGTCTTCCGTTCCGTATTTTTTGCTTCTTCCAAAAACACCACAGTTCCTTCCTGTAGTATTTCCCGGCACCGCCCGGTGGTTTTAACACGAACAATTTCTTCATGATTGTCGACAAGCACGTGAGCTATAAATCGATTAGGACGTTTAATAAATTTTGCATCTTTAACAGATGGATACTTCAGATACTTGCACCCCCTTAATTTATAAGTCAGCCTGCTTGATATTTCTTGGATTAATCCATGATGAGAATATGCCAATTCGGATTTCATGAAAAACGTACTATGAGTTTAATACCAAATGTATAAAATAAACCAAGACAAAAGACTCTGATCCTTAAAATGATCTATAGGACATATAGGTATAGTAATCAAATAAGCCGCATGGCAAATTCTCCTTTATCGAAGTGCTCTGATGTCATTGTGGTGCCTGTGCCGGAAAACAAGTTTTGTGAGGGCCGCGGTAGTAGTCCGGCAGCTTTCTAAGAGATTACTTGAACTGCGTATCAGTAACGTGTTTTTCTTTATAGGGGAAGTTCTTTTCAAAAGATTCTAGTTCCTCTTGATTGACATGAAAGACAGGATCTGCATGGAATCTTCCAGTTATGCCTTGCAGACCGCCTTTATACAACTCTAACGCCATGAATGCTTCAAAATTTGCTCCTTCGGCAGTACTTATCTCAAAGTTTGCTGCATTTTCAAAACCAAACCGGTGATAGTAGGCAGGATTTCCGAAGATGATAATGGCTTTATATCCCATAGTTTGAGCCAGCTTTTTGGTATGTGCAATCAGAGCTGATCCAATTCCTTGCTTTTGACAAGACGGTAAAACACTTATTGGACCGAAGGTTATCACCTCATGCTCAGTGTTATCTTTGTCCACAACGGTTGATTTGGTATAAATAATATTGCCGACAATTTTATCGTCCAGTAAAGCTACAAAATCCAGTTCGGGTATAAAAGCGGAACCCTTGCGGATTTTGTGAACGATCAGATGCTCACTACATCCTGGGTGATAGAGATCCCAAAAAGCTTCTCGTGTTAAATGCTCTACTTCTTGATAATGGTTTTCGTTTTCCAGACGAATTGTTATGCTCATCGTATTCTTCCTTTCATCGTAAAACTGACTTGTTTCAAATGGCAAGTGTGAGTTATCTTCATTTTCAATCCCACTCATTAACAATCACATTCCCCTCATAGTGACCTTTTTCCAGCTGATGGCGGGCTT
>CAKMJS010000079.1 GCA_927405585.1 uncultured Desulfosporosinus sp. | reverse complement strand
GAAATGCCCAAGTATCAAGAAACAACGTATCGCCGAGTCGAAGTGTGTCCGCACCTTCTACAGTGGCGTAGCGCCCATGACCGGGCCGCTTGATGGAAGTAAACCCATTACGTGATGAACTGGAGTGAACGTAAGACCTAGAGGCTCCGGCTGAAGGGCGGTTCTCAATGAAGGTTTAGAATCCCCCTCCTCTTAGCCGATGGGCGTAGGAGGGGGAGTGTTCAACGAGTTATTTTTGCCAAAAAGCCTTAGCTTCTCTCTCCAGCTTCGTCAGTCTCTCGTAGTAGTCCGGAAACTCATTTAAATGAGCCAAAGCAATTTTCCCAGTTGTGATTGGGTCATTATCGGTTACATTTGTTACAGGATCGCGCATGCCGTGTTCCAATTCTACACCTAGACCAGTTTGGAATTGGCCAACGTCAAATGGACTACGACTCCAATCAATGCCAAGGTATTCACCGATAATCCTAGATTCTTGTAGAGTGAAGCTGGTTCTGGGGATGGGTACATTGTTATTTGTATAGGTATTACCAGATAAGGAATGATGATGTTTCTGATCGATAGTGGTAAAACCTTGGTAAAAATGAATATGGCCTTCTGGAACTACAATCGCGGGTCCAGAAAAAACATTATTGTAGTGTCTATGACCATCATCTTTTGTAGTACATCCAGATATCTCATGAAAATGACCCGCTAAATCTGATGCTTCGGTACTTTCGCCATAGTACCTATGGCTATGGCGAAATATTTCGTTAGTCGTCCCCTGAAAGTAATGCTTATGACTCGTATACATGTAACCACCTCACATTATCTTATTCCGAGGTGGAAGAGTGTGAGATTTAATTTGATGTCGGATGCAACAGATAAAAGAGTATTTTGATCTGTGCATTGTGTAAATCTGCAGATATCGATTCACAATTCGTGATGAAATAAGTAAAGCACTATTTAATCAAAGTGAATAATATAAATATGCCTTAATACTATGATAGGAGAGAACTGTATGCAAGAACAGAAAAGACTTGTATCTAATAAAGTGGACAGGACTTTGAATGAAATTAAACAGCTATATAGATAATCTATATAATCCTTTATGCAGACTCATAAAATGGGTTTTTTTTCTAGATTAATTCAATTATAATTGAACTAAAAGTGCGTGTTATGAGCGGACAGAAGAAAGACCAGGGATATTTTCAATTATCTCATCACCCCTTTAGGATAAAAGGAGGAAAATATTATGAACAGCATATGTCAAATAAATCAGACAAAACCTAAAATGAAAAGAAGAAAAAAGATAATGATGGTATTCGGAATAATTGCTGCAGTGATTGCAGTTTTCATGTTAATTGGTGCGATTTTACACACTACCTATTTCAAAGGAAAATTAGAACAAATAATGCCTTCCGGTCAGCTTGTTGATGTTGACGACGGACAAATGCATGTTTATTCCATTGGAAGCGGTGAGAAAACAATCATATTGCTCCCGGGTATGGGAATTGCACTTCCATCTGCTGATTTTGCTCCACTCATGCGTAAACTCAGTGAAAAATATACTGTTGTATGTGTAGAGTATTTCGGCGTCGGATTTAGCAGTGAGACTTCAAAACCCCGCACATGTGAAAATTATGTTGAAGAAACGAGAACTGCATTAAATCAAGCAGGTTTTAAAGCACCGTATGTTTTAATGCCACATTCAATATCGAGCGTATATAGTGAATATTATGCATCAAAATATCCTCAAGAAGTAGAAGCCCTTATCTCTCTCGACGGTACAACTACTGCGCATTATGAAGAAATGCCGGCTATTGTAAAATCTATACTCCCAATTGCAAAATTTCAACAAGCTATAGGTACTACATCACTTATAGCGTCTTTAACCGTAAATAAAAATAATTTGCTCCCAAATGGATATACAGAAAAAGAGGTAAATGACCTAGTTACCTTTGCGGGCTTTTCATTGAATGATACTGTTTTAGAGCAAATATCAAATTCAACTGAATTTATAAAACAAACCATGGTTTTGCCATTTCCCGAATCTATCCCATACTTTAAAGTAATTTCCAAACAGACCTATGAAACTCCGAATAAGCAGCTTAAGAAGATTAATATGACGCCCCAAGAATATCATCATAAACATCTTGAGCGAATTGGTGAACACGCAAAATATGAAATACTTGACGGAACTCACTTTATTTATTTGAACAATGTTGACCGGATTTCAGAGATTACTGATGATTTATTACTCAAGGCTAATCAATAAGATTATTCTTAGTTAAGTTATCCAAAGTTAGGTAAGCAGATTTCAATCGGATCCTTCTCCGAATTTACTCAAGTCCGAATCAGACTTGAGTTTTCTTAAGCTAAATCCGATCGCCGACAGGGCTTATATATGGTGGTAACTGGTTCCGTGGAGAAATGAAATCGCGGACAGTAGACCTTTATTGAACAATCGATATTTTAGCTCTCTTTTTGCATAAGGTTCACTTATAATATGACTTGATGGTGTCATATTATAAGTGTATATTGAAATAGGGTGATAATATGCAAATTAACCGATTATTCGAAATCGTATATATTCTGCTTAATAAAAAAGCAGTAACGTCTAAGGAGCTTGCAGAACGGTTTGAGGTATCAACAAGAACTATTTATCGTGATATTGAAACGCTGTCTTCGGCAGGAATTCCTGTTTATATGAGCAAAGGTAAGGGCGGTGGTATTTCACTGCTACCAGATTTTGTGCTGAATAATGATCAACAAGAGGACGGAAGTTTTATTGCAGAAATTAACTATCCAAAGGGTGAATGGATAGTTTACTACATCACAACTTTCGGTAGCCAATGTGAAGTTTTAGAACCGGAGGGCATGAGAAATGATGTGAAAGCAGAACTGCAGAACACATTAAAACATTATCTTTAATATGACACACAGCTGTCGTATTAGACAAAGTATAATAGCCTTATCAAATAGAAGGAGGTTATCTAAAATGAATTATGAAATCGTAAATTTAGACCAAAAAACAGTTGTAGGTGTTAGTGCAATTACCAGCAATGCTGATCCTAAAATGGGTGCAGTTATCGGTGGACTTTGGGAAAAGTTATATCAAGGTGGAGTAAATGCTACAATTAAAAATATGATTAACGAGTATGCCATTGGGTTATATTCTGATTACTCAAAAGACCAATACTGCGTTACTGCCGGCAATGAGGTTTCAAAACCAGAGAATGATGAACTGACTGTAAAAATTATTCCTGCAGGAAGGTATGCGAAGTTCTCTGTGCATGGACATATGGAAAAAGCAGTTGCCGAGGCTTGGGGCGAAATCTGGAAAATGGACTTGGACAGAAGCTTTACTGCAGATTTTGAGGAATACCTTAATAGTGATTGGGAGAATGCAGACATTGATATTTACATTGCATTGAAATGAAATCAAATCAAATCAAATCAAATCAAATCAAATCAAACTTAGTGGGTGTAAAAGGTGTGAGATTATATGGAGATTATAACCTTAACAAAGGATAATCTTGAGAAAGAGCATATTTGTTGTGCTATTTCCAGCAATAGAATTCTAAAGTATTCATTTTGAAACAGCGGAGCAAGCACAAAATGCGCCTGCTCCGTTTACCACGTATAGCCTGTTTTACAAGGGCGAATTTCTGACAAATGAAATACTGACAGGAAAAAAGATTGAGAAGATACTAACCGAAAAGGGTTTGTAATGAGGCATTAATATGGAAATTTACTTGCATTAATGGCGGTAAAAGATGTAGAGGTTTCCAAAAATTTTATAAGGAATTGTTTGATAAAAATATAGCACTATTAACGTCTCCACGCACGTGGAGTGCTTAATAGTGCAGCCTGGTCGTTTTTTCAATGAACGATCTGGCTTTTTTATTTTCTTTGATAATTTTTGCTATCCTGAGG
Source organism: uncultured Desulfosporosinus sp. (assembly GCA_927405585.1). Classification (GTDB taxonomy): domain Bacteria; phylum Bacillota; class Desulfitobacteriia; order Desulfitobacteriales; family Desulfitobacteriaceae; genus Desulfosporosinus. The sequence goes on along the minus strand of CAKMJS010000079.1, from coordinate 1,396 downwards.
ATATGTGGAAAAATAAAACCTAAGTCACATGCGGTGGGTCGCTCTACTGAAAGAACACTTTGATCTGCACTAGATCTTGGATAGACCCATCCCTCGCACTTCGTGTGTAAACTTGCAGTTTACCTTCAGAAGCTGTTGGAACGGTATCAAAGGACATACTCACTATGAACCGACCGTAGTTGGGCGCTCCGTATAAGGCCGTAGTAAATGTTTCCTTGATAACTTCTACCTCATTTCGATCAATGAGTCGGTACAATAGATTTGCTTCAAATGACCTCGCCAACCCTTCTAGGATAGAGTTATTAGGAACAATCATTCCAGGTAAAGGTTGAAGAACTGCAATATTTCGTGAGGATGGAGTCGGAATGATTAGCTTGATATTTTCATAAATAAGATCTCCGGATACACTAGGGCGAGACGTGTTTGCTAACAATATTTCCTCGACTGATACCCCTGTTCGTTGAGATATGGAATACAAAGTATCATTCAACTCCACGTCATAAGTAAATGCAGGGATTTGTATTTGCTGATTAGGAAAAAGAAAATCAGGGTTTTGTATTGTGCGATTAATTCCAGCTAGAAGTTGCCAATCTGCTGAGAATCGTTGGGACAACTTTGAGAGACTGTCACCAGGTTGGATGACATAAAGTGTCTCCGTTGGATCAATATACAGTCGCGGAATAACCAGTACCTGGCCTGGATATATGACATTAAGGTCCGTGAATGGTGGATAAAGTCCATTTGCTTGACTGATTCTATCCGCGTCACTCTCGTATCTCACAGCAAGACGATAAACAGTATCTCCAGGTTGAACGGTATGAATAATATGCGTTCCGCTTTGAATCGCCATGTTTATCACTCCTCGTTTACTTTATCGTTTATAACTATGAAGGGGGGGTATGTCCTTATGCAAGAAGATGTAATAGGTTCTCTTTACCAGGTCGTTCTGATCATGATTTAAAAACACCTTCAACATGCTATTAATGCCGCTGACATTAGAAACCCTATCATGATCTCCTCAAGGATGATAAGCTACAAACAGATGATACCAACAACCCGTTAATAGCAAATAGACTTTTAGAGGAGCGTGATTTCATGCGTTACGAAGGAACGGTTTATCGTCCACCCAGTGAAGCCGAAAGTTTGCTGATCCAAGCGACTATCGGCTGTCCCCATAATCACTGTACATTTTGTGGCATGTATCGAAACACTAAGTTCCGGATCCGATCCGTAGCAGATTTTAATGAAAAAATGCGTGAGGGGATCCAGATTGTTGGAAAGCTCTGCAATATCCATATTGATTTCCTTTGCGTACAGAGCAATGCTTCTCGCCTGTTCATCAAATGGCGAATAAGGGGAGATAAGTATGCTGAATACTGCTAATTTCAACACAGCT
>CAKMJS010000078.1 GCA_927405585.1 uncultured Desulfosporosinus sp. | reverse complement strand
CTCGAAGAGATGGAAGCGAAACTTCGTAATCTCCAAGGCGATCTCGTCGCCCCTTCGTCAGAACGAATTCATCTTGCAACCAAAGATGGGATCGTGGTTGAGGAGGATAATCAAGACGCTGGAATCATTCCACAGAATGATGGTTTAAGAAAGCGAGGAGCACAGCCCGGTCATACTGGTCGAGGTCGGAAAATTCCCGATTCCTTTCCGATTGTCGAGGTGATCCATGAGATTCCTTTGAACCAAAAGGGCTGCCCGCATTGTGGAAAACCTTACCGTGATATCAATTTGACCGAAGATTCTATAGAGGTTGACTATGAAGTGAAGGTTATCGTTAAAAAGCATCGGCGGAAGAAAGCTGCTAAGACGTGCAATTGCTCCGTTCCTGCAATCATGACTGCTACCAAACCGCCCCAGATCATACCTAAGGGCAAATTCAGCACGGCCTTTTTGTGTTTTATCATGGTTCAAAAGTATTTCTTTCAGATTCCTCTGAATCGCCAGATTCTACAGTGGGCCATGGAAGGCTTAGAGGTTAACGCTGGTACCATCATCGGTTCCTTCAAAAACATCTTGAATTTCATCACTCCCTTGTACAATTTACTGGTGACTGTGAGTCGCACTCAAAAGCACTGGCATGTGGATGAGACACGTTGGTTGGTGTTTGTAGAAACGCCCGGAAAAACAAGTTTTCGCTGGTGGTTATGGGTGTTCGCGTCCAAGCAAGCTACGGTGTTTGTGCTGGATCCCTCTCGTTCCAGTCAGGTGCCTAAACTCCATTTTGGCCAGGATGCCCAAGGCGTTATTAATGTGGATCGTTACAGTGCCTATAAGACTTTAGAAGGTCAGCTTCAGCGCCAACTTTGTTGGTATCATGTTCGGAGGGACTTTATCCGAGCCAAAGAAGGTAATTCTGCCCTTACAGATTGGGCGGACGATTGGATCTCTGAAATCCATTGGCTCGACAATCTCAACGATGACCGTATCGCCTGCCGGAATAAGGCAGTTCTTTTGGCCGAGAAGCAAGTCTTGTTGGAGAACCATCTGTCCAAAATGGCCGCTCAGTGGGATACCCAACTTGCAACTCTTGAACTAAAACCAGTGCAAATCAAAGTCCTCAAAAGCCTTAAGCGCAATTGGACGCCCTTGACTGTCTTTCTGGGTGATCTGGACATTCCCATTCATAATAATGTGGCGTTATACTTATCAATAAATTATTCTGAGCATTGCCAAAAAACTGCGTAATACTTGGCTTTATACTAAAATGCTCAGAATAATTCTTTCCGCTTTCTCTGATACTATAAATCAGGCCATTTTATCGGCAATTTATATATCGGAGGATAAATGGGTGGATGATTTCAAGGAACTATCAAAAGCAACTCTTGCCGAAGTTAAAGCATTCGGTATCAAAAGCCGAACCGTAATCAAAAACTTTGAACGGTCTTGCAGGCTACTCGAAGCATTTCTACAAGAAAATGATTTGGAATTTTCTGCTGAAAGTGCTGAGCAGTGGCTTTCTGGATTTATGAGTCTTAAGGAAGAAACACACAGTCAACGTCACCTGTATTTGTCTCATCGACGTGCTTTGCTGCTTTTACTTGAATTGCAAAATGGGCAACTTGACGAATGGAAAGTATATCCCACAAAGACAGCCCAAAGACCAACTACTGAACATTATGCAGACCTATTAGACCAGTATAAGCAGCATCTTATACTGGAAGGCATGTCGGAAGCCACCATAACATTTGCAATGAGGGTGGTGAGCATGTTTTTCCGTTATCTTGAAAGCATGGAGATTGACAGCATAAGCAAACTTACGGCTATAAACGTATCGGATTTTTGGGGACATGATGTATTCTCGGGTAGAAAACCGATGGGTGTTCAGGCATATGCATTTAAGTTAAAAAGACTACTACTCTTCCTTGAGGATAAGGGAATCGTTTGTAATAAACACCTGCATCTCGCAATTCCGAAAGTTTTTGCGAAGCAGGTTTCAATAGTCACAACGTTATCGCATGGGGCTGAACAGAAGCTTATTTCCAATGATAAACTGTCTGATCCGTTAGGAAAGAGGGATCAGGCAATGATTCTTCTGGCATTGCGCCTTGGAGTGCGGCGTTCTGATATAGTTGGTTTAAAATTCAGTAACATCAACTGGCAGAATGATACGATAACCTTAATACAACAGAAGACGAAAGTACCAGTAACACTTCCACTCATTACAGATGTCGGAAATGCATTGATGGATTATATACTTGATTCACGAGTCGATTCTGATGCCGATGAGATTTTTTTAAGAGGATATGCACCCTATAAGGCAATGAAACCAAGTTCAGTAAGTAAAGTTTCGTTAAAATACCTTTCAGAGTTTGAACAGGACGACTGTCCTGAAAAAGGATTCCATATATTGAGAAGGACGGCAGCAACGAAGCTGTTTGAAAACCATGTGCCTTCAAGCATCATATCAGCATCGCTTGGTCATTTGGATCCCAATTCGGCAGATGTTTATCTTTCGACTGATTCCAAAAGGATGAGAAAATGTGCTTTAAGCCTTTACGGGATTGGATGCACAAGGGAGGAACTGCTATGACCAAGTGCTTTTCAAGTAACTTTGCACAGCATATGGAAGGCATGGCTAGGGAAAAGCATAATGCCGGATTTTCTCTTAAATATATGGATAAGCACCTTGAAGAGTTCGATTGTTTCTGCAGGGATCACTTTCCCAATAAGGAGTCACTTGATAAGGAACTGGTCGAAACATGGGTATATCACACGGAATCAAAATCCGTACAGGAAATACAGAAACGGGTTCGAACAATGATGCATCTTGGGAATTATATGCTTCCTCTCGGGATTGGAGCATACATTCCTAAAAACACTCTCAAACAAGCAAAATCTGAGGAGCCACATATTTTTACTGATGCTCAGTTGGAGGAGTTCTTTCAACTTTGCGATGGCTTTAAAGCCGTTAAATATCCACCTTACAGACATTTGATAGCACCAGTAATGTTTAGGATGATTTATTGCTGTGGACTAAGAAATTCCGAAGCCTGCCATCTCAAATGCTGTAACATAAACATGCAGGACGGTACAATAAAAATTTATGAATCAAAAGGTCATAAGAACCGGATGGTATACATGTCAGAGGACTTGAAAGAGCTTTGCCGAAAATATAATTCCGTTATGGCGACGATGAATCAGGGACGTGAATACTTTTTCCCATCGAGCAGGACAGGTTATTATAACAACACATCGGTCTGCAAGTTGTTTGACAGCATACTTAATCAGACATCCTTCCATGGAAAAACAAGCAAGAAGCCGACCTGCCACGGGCTTCGACATACATTTGCAGTGAACAGTATGCGAAAGTGCATCGCTGATGGAGAAGATTTTGACATCATGATCCGTTACTTGAGTCGATATATGGGGCACTCCTGCCCACAAAATACCATGTATTACCTGCATATGGTAGTAACCCTTGTTCCTGACCCGTCTTTCGCACATTAGAAATGGGTATATGGTATTAATACCCAATTGGCCAAAAACGTTAGCCTGAATCGTGCTGAGACACATTACTTTCGTTTCTCTGTATCTGCTCCCAATCATGGAGCCATAATGTGATCTGTCGATCTGCATCCATCAACGTGTTGAGTATGTTTATCGTTTCATGGGGATCAGGGAGTCCAAAAGATGAACGAAAGTAATGTGTCTCAGCACGATTCAGGCTAACGTTTTTGGCCAATTGGGCATTAATACCATATACCCATTTCTAATGTGCGAAAGACGGGAATATTGGTTTATAGTTTGCGTGAGTACTTTTCTACGGACTGTTAAGAAGGCATATAAAATCACAACCACTACTGGTTGTGTTAACTGGAGCCAACGATGGGACTCGAACCCGCAACCTACTGATTACAAATCAGTTGCTCTACCAATTGAGCTACGTCGGCATGTCTAATAGACAATTCATATTTTAACAAGACTTATAGATATGGTCAATGGTATAATCTTGGTAATTTAAGCTGCTACAAGAAGGGACAGCGGAATGCAAGAATATTGTAAGTTGGAATGTAAAGGGTGCAAAATTTTCATGCTATAATGTAAGTGTAATTCAAGTAGGATTCGGAGGATTATAAAATGGATAATAATGATAGATTAATTAGATTGAGATATGCCCTAGATATACGGGATGCAGACATGGTGAAAATATTTAAACTTGGTGGCGTTGAACTAACACAAGAAGAAGTAAGAAAGCTGCTTATAAAATCAAAAGAAACTTACCGTTACGATGATGAAGTTGACGACCATGACGACGTAGAGGAAAAGGACGAGAGTATTAAATGTAAGAACAGTACGCTTGAGGCATTTTTAAATGGCTTTATTATCTTGAAAAGAGGGAAACAAGATACCTTACCAGGGTCACCGGAACTACCAGTACTCAGTAATCATGTAAATCCTAACAATCTGATGCTTAAGAAATTGAAAATAGCGCTATCACTAACAAGTGAGGATGCGCTGGATATATTAGGGAAAACTGGAGCCATTGTAACCAAAGGAGAATTAAGCGCTATATTTAGAAAAGAAGGACACAAGAATTATAAAGAATGTGGTGATCAATTCGCTAGAAATTTCCTAAAAGGATTAGCGCTAAAAATAAGGGGATAGCTTGGCTAGGTGGGTGTTTAGTCAATTTCTGATCATTAATTCACGCATTTTACTAACACCACATTTTTCAAGATGTCTAACTTTAGAAAATCTAAGAGTAGGTTCCTTGCTTTCATTTTAACAAGGAACCTACTCTTTTTGTACTAAGGCACATTCAAGTAAATAACCAGTCTGCTATCGGCTTCCCTTATCGTAAGGGATAGCCACCGCTCGAGGTGCCTGGGAGGATTTGGAGCTAAAGGCCAGTACAATCAAGGTGGCGATAAATGGTATCATCTTGTAGACATCACTGGGGATGGCTGCCGTTGCCAGGAAGGGGATCACCGAATAGGTGGAGGCGATGGTCTTCATAAGTCCGAAGAAAAATGCTGCAAACAGAACACGAAGTGGTTTCCACTGGCCAAAGATCATAACGGCAAGCGCTAAAAACCCATATCCCGATACGGTCGCATTAAAATTTGTCGAGGTCGGCACCACGAACACCAATCCACCAAGACCGGCCAAGGCGCCTGAAATGAGCACACCGGCGTAGCGTATTTTATAGACGTTGATACCTACAGAATCCGCGGCATGAGGATGCTCTCCACAGGCCCTTAAGCGTAGTCCAAACTTGGTCTTATACAGAACGATCACTGAGATGATCAGGATGACAAAGCCAAGATAGGTCGTAATATAGGCATTTTGGAAAAAGAGTCCGCCTATAATTGGAAGATCTCCTAACACCGGTACAGACTCAATGCGGAAGGTATTCGTAAACTGGATTTGCTGAACGCCATTGGGTTGAATCATTCTAGCGACAAAGATAGCGAAGGCCGGAGCAAACATGTTGAGTGCAGTACCGCTAATAATCTGGTCAGATTTCATATTGATCGAGGCGAAGGCATGAAGGAGGGAAAACACCATGCCGGTGGCCGTCGATATCAGGATGGCCATGATCAGAAGTAGCTGGCCGCTCATCTGACCCTGCATTTGATTAATAAAGAAAATTCCACTGAACGCGCCCATGATCATCATGCCATCCAAGGCGATATTTGTGACACCGCCACGTTCTGTAAATAAGCCGCCTAAGGCGACGATCAGTAGCGGGATAGAAAAAAACATGGTCTGTTGGAAGATTAAAAACAGAATGCTCATTGTCGATCACCCCTTCCTTTTTTGATCAGGAATGGCAGCAGTTTTCTAAAATACAGGGCAAAGGCACTGAAGTAAATGATACAGGCTATGATGATATCGATCACTTCGGGTGCGAAGTTCAGGGTCTGCAGATAATTTCCGCCTTGTGTAATGTAGGCAATAATGAAGGCGGAAAAGATAATGCCAATCGGGTTGGAGAGCCCTAGAAGCGCTACAGGAATTCCGTTAAAGCCTTCTACGGCCAGCATGTCAACTACCTTGAGGTGTCGTCCGCTTGCTCCAGAAAGGTACAACAGTCCGCCGCCCAAACCAGCTAGCATCCCGGCAATAACCATGGATAACACGATACTGCGTTTGGCATTGATGCCTGCATAGTTGCTCGCATTCTGATTGAAGCCACAGGCTTTTAGCTCGTAGCCGAAGGTTGTTTTATTGATGATGAAATAGATGAGTATGGCCACGACGATGGCGATCCAGATTCCGCTGTTGACGGTCGATAAGTCTTTAACACCACCCAGATCATTATAAAAGATATAATCGAGTCCGCCCTTCGGCAAAACAGCAGAATCCGCCACATTCAAGGACTGCGCTTTTCTTATATCATAGATGGTGGATTTGGTAAGATAATTGGCCAGATACATCCCAATATAATTCATCATGATCGAGGAAATAACCTCATGCACATTTAGGTAGGCCTTGAGAATACCAGGAATCAATGCCCACAACCCTCCTGCTATCGTTGCTGCCAACAAGGCCGCGATCCAGTGCAAGGGCGCAGGAAGAAACGTGCAGGTTACCCCAATGTAAACGGCGGCAAAGGCACCTATGATAAACTGACCGGGAGTACCAATGTTGAACAGTCCAGTCTTAAAGGCAAAGCCCACGGAGAGTCCAGTAAGTATCAGCGGTGTAGCAAAGTATAGAACCTGTCCCATTCCCTTAGCACCTGTACTGAAACCACCACTTAAAATAATTTTGAAGCCTGCCAACGCTTCTGCTGAATTGCTGATCAGCAGGACAAGGAATCCAACCAGCAGACCAATAAGGATCGCTATAATCGACGCGGTAGCTCTATTAAACTCCTCTCCCAGAAGGATCTTTCTGAAGGTTTTCATAGCACTACCTCTTTTCGTTTAGAACCGGCCATATAGAGGCCAAGCTCTTGTACAGTGGTCTCTGCGGGCATTAGGTCAGCAACGATTTCCCCTTCAAATAGAACCAGGATGCGATCACTGACGTTCATGACCTCGTCGAGTTCCAGCGAGACGAGCAGCACGGCTTTGCCTGAGTTTCTTTGCTCCACAAGCTGCTTGTGGATATATTCAATGGCCCCGACATCCAGACCTCTGGTGGGTTGAACGGCAATCAGAATTTCAGGGTCATTGTTGATTTCTCTGGCCAGGATCGCTTTCTGCTGATTGCCACCTGACATGCTTCTCGCCATGGTCTTGGAGCCCTGGCTGCTGCGGATGTCAAACTCGGTGATGAGGCGATCAGCGTAGGTGTGCGTTGCATTGAATTTGATAAAGCCATGATCTTGAAATTCTGGAGTGAAATATTTCTTCAGAATTAAATTTTCCGCAAGGGTATAGTCCAGGATGAGGCCGTCTTTGTGCCGGTCCTCAGGGATATGGCTCATGCCAAGCACGTTTCGATCCCGCACGCTCATCTTGGTGATCTCTTTTCCGTTCAGAAAGATCTGACCGCTCTCAATGGGACCGAGTCCCGTCAAAGCATAAACAAGTTCAGACTGACCGTTGCCGTCAATACCTGCAATGCAGAGGATTTCTCCCTTTTTAACAGTGAACGATACATTATTCACCGCCTTTTTAGCGCTGCGTTTCGAGGAGACGGTCAAACTCCTTACTTCAAAATGTGAAGCGTTAGGAATGCTTGGGTTTTTATCTATCGTAAATTGGATCTTGCGGCCCACCATCATTTCGGACATCGTTTCTTTGGAGGTGGTCTGGACATCGACGGTTCCAATATATTTTCCTTTGCGAAGAACCGTACAACGGTCAGCTGTTGACTTGATTTCATTTAATTTATGGGTGATAAATAAAATAGATTTTCCTTCCCCAGCTAGCTCCTTCATGATTTTCATCAATTCTTCAATTTCCTGAGGAGTTAGAACGGCAGTGGGTTCATCAAAAATCAGAATTTCGTTGTCTCGGTAGAGCATTTTTAGGATTTCAACTCGCTGCTGCATCCCCACAGTGATGTCTTCAATCAAGGTATCGGGATCGACCTTCAGGCCATATTGGTCTGAAAGTGCCATCACCTTAGTTCTGGCTTCATCCATTTTTAGGAAGCCATTTTTGGTCGTCTCAACACCCAAGATAATGTTTTGCAGGACCGTAAAGTTTTGGATAAGTTTAAAGTGTTGATGTACCATGCCGATTCCTAGATTATTGGCATCATTGGGGTTATTGATGCTTACTTCTTTTCCTGCTTTGGTAATCACGCCGTTTTCTGGTTGATACAGGCCAAAGAGAACGCTCATCAGAGTAGATTTACCTGCGCCATTTTCGCCTAGTAAGGCATGGATTTCTCCCTTGCGCAACTGAAGAGTAATAGCATCATTGGCGATGATGCCTGGAAATGACTTGGTGATATTCAACATTTCAATGATATATTCCATACCCATCATCAATCCTTTTTGGTTAAGTCAATCGCTATTCAAGCGAGGCACAGTAGAAAATAAGGGAAAACAGGTGAATCATCACCTGTTTCGCCGCAGACCATTTGTTAATTTTTGGGCAAAGTTTATTTAACGAAGGTAACCTTTACAATAGAAACAGGGAGTTTGGTGACATCCGCAGCATCTTTATCATTAGCGATTTTAATTTTCCCAGCAGCTAAGGCTGCAAAGACTACATCATAGTCTGCCTTAGTAAATTTTTTGAATTTGGAGCTTTCCATAGGAAGCTGCACGCCATTTTTGTCGGCAGCATAAACGAGAGATTGTCCGCCTGGGAATTTATTGGCATGATACTCTGTCAGAACTGATTGTACAGAGGCAGAAAGTCCTTTCATTGCCGAGGTAATGACCGTATCGGATTCTGCGCTTTGATTGACATCGACGCCGATCACCTTTGTTTTGGCAGCTTCGGCAGCTGACATGACAGAATTACCCACAGCCCCGCCGCAGCCGAAAATCACTTCGGTACCTTGAGCGTACCAGGAGGCTGCTAGTGTCTGTACTTCAGGCGTTGCATCGAATCCGCCAGTGTAGTGATACTTTAGGTCTATACTGGTAAGGCCCATTTCCTTAGCAGCAACGTCCGCGCCCTGAACAAATCCATAGCCGAATCGGATGACCGCAGGAACAGCCATTCCACCCATGAAGCCGAGTTTGGTATAGCCGTCTTTTACAGCGGCATAGCCTGCCAGATAGCCAGACTGCTCTTCAGCAAAGGTAATACCCACGGTGTTCTTAGCAGTACGGAATACTGAGTAATCAGCATTATGCGGGTTACCGTCGATCAGAATAAAGGATACATTGGGATAGAGATCTTGAGCCTTGAAGATCGGTTCTTCGAATAAAAAGCCAGGAGTAACGATGACCTTGGCGCCGCCATCCACAGCAAGCTGAATTGCTGCGAGGTAAGCATCGGTACTTTGTTCTGTCGGTTTGTAGTATTTGTGCGTTATTTTGCTTTTGTCGGCATAGGCTACGATGCCTTCCCACGTACCTTGATTGAAGGATTTGTCATCAATTGTGCCAATGTCCGTGATCATGGCAATTTCATAGGTGGTTGGCTGGGCTGGTTGGGTTGGTTGGGCAGCCGGTTTGGAACCGCAGGCAGTCAGACCAAATACCATTATGACCATCAACAGTAGAGATAGAATCTTTTTCATAATTTCTTTCATCCTCCTATTATTTATGTAAATCACTTAATTATAACTGGTTTTGACGAATAAAAAAGGGATTTCTCCATAAATTTTCCATATGAATGATTATTCATTAATATGTATGAACCGCTAGATCAAAAGCAAACAACATGCAAATTCGGTAAAAGTCTTGTCGCGGATCACTAATTAATGATCATCGTATTGATAATTTGACGTCAGTTTGATCTTAATTTCGGAAGGGTTGGATGAATGAGGAATTATATCAGATCGGAGTATTGCAGGAGATTGGAGATTAATAAGGAATTAATATAGTGAAGTTTAGACTTATAGAAGGTTGATCGAATCACTGCGATTTTGATACAGTTAACCTTCTAGAGAAGAAATGTTATGAGTCCATTTAAGTATTAGAATCACACAAAGTGGAAGGGCGGATGGAAGGATTGACACTATTCCATCCAATCAGAGGAGGAAATATGGACTCAAAATTTAAAATAACAATGGCACCAGTCTTTGTACTACTAGGATCAATACTATGGGGAACAACTGGTACAGCACAGGCTTTAGCGCCAGAGTTAACGAATCCATTGACTGTTGGAGTAGCTAGAATGACCATAGCTGCATTGATTATGTTATCGATAACGCTTTATCGCGGTACCCTAAAATTAGATAAATCTTGGCCTAAGGTGGCGACAATAGTTTCAGCACTAGGCATTGCATCATACCAGGTATTATTTTTCACAGCGGTTAGTAAGACAGGAGTAGCCATAGGGACTGTGGTAGCGATGGGAAGCGCCCCGATAATTGCAGGATTATTAGCCCTAGTTGTTCGAAAAGAGAAACCAGAAAAAAAGTGGTATTACGCAACGATGATTTCCATCGTTGGAATGTTGCTGCTTTTTGATCCTAGTAATGGAGGAAATATAAATAGTTTGGGTATCTTATTAGCGGTCGGTGCTGGACTATCGTATGCTGTCTATGCTCTAGCTAGTAAGCAACTGTTAGAGAAACATCCTCCAGATGTAGTGCTGGCCGTATTATTTAGTATTAGTGCGATTCTGTTATCACCATTGTTATTTATTTATGACACTGCTTGGTTGCTTGAACCAAGAGGTATCTTAGTTGCCTTACATTTGGGTTTTTTTGCCACGGCATTAGCTTACTTCTTATTCTCAAGTGGTTTAGCTGTTCTACCTGTAGCAACAGCTGTGACTTTAACACTCGCTGAGCCACTAACAGCAACATTCCTGGGAATAGTTTTAATTGGTGAAAGGCTAATTTTGACGAGTTTTATCGGTTTAACTCTTTTGCTGATGGGATTAATCATTCTATCTATAAGAAGAGAGAGTTTAAGGTTGATTTTCAAATGGGCGAGCAAGAGTCAAACAAAGTGATTCGCGGATAAGCGAATCACTTTGTTTAAAGTTAACCATTTTCATAGTAGTTTGATTTCTCTAAAATCGTGAACATAATATCAACGTTGGGGCAGCCGCCTTCCTTAAGTAATCGGCTAATAGCTTGGGCCACTTGGTTTTGAGTCTCTTGTCCACGATCAAACCAAGCGATCTCGACAAAAGGATAACCTGGGACGACCTCTCCGTCCATGACAAAGGTTGAGTGAATCACCTCAAGTGTGAAGTAATCTCTCGGAGACTGTGTCAGGATTGCTAGTTCATCGATCAGCTGCGTACTTAGTTTGCGAATAATCTCTGTTTCGATTCCTCGTATCTTAATTTGGGGCATTCGAATTCCTCCTAAATGTTAGTTTCTAAGATCATAATGCAGCATGAGTTAAGAAGCAAGTTCCCTATCCAGCATTCTTGAACCCTTGTCGGGGAGGGGGTTCATCTGAGGACAACGAAAAATAAAAGCACTGCACAGCCAAATCATAACTTCTTAATAAGGTGTCGGTTGAAACTAACCGATAATGGAAATAATTGATCAAAATTTTGAGAACGGAGAGGAAAATTGTCTTTGGATAAGCTATTATAAGAATAACCAAGTGGGCTATTACGAAGAAGTGTAAAGGGGAAGGGTGACAAATTTGAATAATTTACCGTTAAGGGGACTAAAAGTTATCGACTGTGCTACTCATATGGCGGCACCTTGGGCTGCGACTTATTTAGGTGATTATGGCGCAGAAGTTGTAAAAATCGAACATCCATTAAAAGGGGATACAGGTAGAAGTTTTGGTGCCGTAAAAGATAATATCGGGATTTTCTGGAAGACACTGGCGCGTAATAAAAAATGCATTACCCTCAATCTCGGCGTAGGTGAAGGCAAAGAACTATTTCTTCAGTTGATCAAGGAAGCTGATGTCCTAATTGAGAACTTTAGACCGGGAACACTTGAAAAATGGGGACTTGATTGGAAGGTCTTGAGTGAGGTCAATCCCGGTCTGATCCTTTTACGCTGCAGTGGTTTTGGGCAAGAAGGACCCTATTCAAAGCGTGGTGGATTTGGTACGGTTGCCGAGGGAATGAGCGGCTTTGCCGGTATGAATGGGTGGCCTGACGGACCACCGACTCTTCCACCGAATGCATTGGCGGATGGAGTAACAAGTGTCCAAGCAGCACTCGCCATCATGATTGCTGTTTATGAACGGGATGTCCTGGGAAGTGGTATAGGACAAGTTCTAGATATTTGTCTTTATGAGCCTCTCATGCGTCTGATGGAAGCGAGTATTGTTGAACACAGCGTTTTAGGAACCATTCCTCAAAGGGTGGGAAATCGATTAAGTTCAGCTGCTCCTCGTAATGCCTATATCACCAAAGACGGTGAATGGGTTGCGTTATCGGCCAGCGCACAGCCCATAGCGGTCAATGTTTTTAAGGCTATTGGCCAACCAGATTTAATTAGCGATCCGAGATTCTGTGATAACCCCTCTCGTGTAGAGAATGTCGAGGCACTTGATGAAATCGTGGGCGGTTGGATTAAAGACCATTCGCTTCAGGAAGTCATGAGTACCTTTATGGCAGCAGGCGCCGTGGTCGGCCCGATTTATACCATAGATCAACTTTTCGAAGATGAGCACTTCAAATATCGTGAATCGTTAGTCGAGGTTGAGGATAAAGATTTCGGTCATGTAACCATGCCGAATGTTACAACAAAGTTCTCACGTACCCCAGGGGCGATCCAACATACCGGAGCAAGCAAAGGGGAGCATAACGAAGAGATTTTCAAACGAATGGGGCTTACTGACGATCAAATTAAAGAATTAAAGGCAAAAGGGATAATTTAAACTTAGAATATAATTTATTGAAAAGCAGCAGGGCTCCTAGGCGGTAAAACGCTTAGGAGCTTTTTCTAGGTGCGCCACGCATGACGATTGGGACAAGGGGACAGGTTTCTTGTCCCATGGGTATTTAATCTGGGCCAAGATCAAATAATAGTAGCATTAAACATAAGATAGGATGTGAAAAATGAGCGAGACAAAACCAAGGTTTGGAACTGAAAAACTAGCCAGATTAAAGAAAGTCTTACTTCATAATCCGATCGAGTCGCTCTCTACAATCACTCAATCAAACTACAAGTATCACTTATTTAACGATGTGCCAAAGGTTAATCAGTATTTAAGAGAGCATGAACAATATGCTCAGTTGTTACAAGCTCACGATGTAGAGGTTCTCTTCGTAAGAAACTTTGTAGACCAGACCAAGGACTTGTTAGCTAAACTCCCGAATTTGCCTTATCTTCATGACACTGCCGTCATCACAAGTAAAGGGGCTATACTGTCAGAAATGTGTCCGGGTACAAGGGCGGGGGAGGAACAGGTCGTTAAGGAAGTGCTCACGAATATCGGCATACCGATCGTTCATGAATTTGAAACCCATGAAGAGTTTGAAGGCTGCTTAATTTTGTCTCCTAAAACGTTAATTATTGTGGATACTGAACGGCATAAACCCAGCACAATCGAGCGTTTTTTTGTTAAAGCCTTAGATATGTTCGAGGAAGTGATCTATATTGAGGCACCACAGGCCCGAAGGTTCATGCATCCAGATATGATTTTTAATAGGATTAGTGAAGATTTAGCGCTGTACTTTCCTCCGGCCTTTCTCCGAACGTATTTGATTAGCAGACAGAAGCGGATTGAAATCGACCTAAAGACTTTTTTAGGCAAAAGAAATATGGAACTCGTGGCAATAAATGACGAAGAGCAGCAGAATTGGGGTTGTAGCTTTGTTGTTTTAGAACCCAAGATTCTCATTCACTACGATATAGCCCTAACCGATCTGACGAAAAAGAAATTGAAGCAACGTGGTGTACAGATCATAGAATTTCATCCCGAAGCCCTCTTAGCGGGCGGTGGGAGTCTTCGCTGCCTGACCTTACGGCTTTGGCGTGCTTAACAATGAAGTATTAATTATAAAAGGAGAACTAATTAAAGTTCTCCTTTTAATCCAATACTTTCAGCTACTTTTTGCATACCTTTGATGGTTTCTCCGATGATGTAGTCAAGTTCCATATCCAGCATTCTTGCTCCCTGCTCAATGACTTCTCGATTTACACCAGCGGCAAAGCTTTTTTGCTTCCATTTCTTTTTAACTGATTTTGGTTCAAGGTCAAGAATACTCTTGCTTGGTCGTAACATAGCGGTTGCCGCGATCAAACCAGTTAACTCATCAATGGTGAATAAGATTTTCTCCATCCTATGCATAGGTTCGACATCGCTGCATATTCCAAAACCATGACTTTCCACAGCATGGATATAGTCCTCCTGCCAGTCGTGTTCCAATAATATTTCCCTGGCTTTTACGCAGTGTTGATCAGGATACATTTCGTAATCGATATCGTGTAGTAATCCGATGATACCCCACTTTTCCTTTTCGAGTTCTCCGAGAATATCGGCAAAATGAAGCATAACAGCTTCTACAGCCAGCGCATGGATGATTAGGCTACCATTCTTATTGTACTTGCTCAAAAGATCATAGGCTTGTTCTCTTGTAGGTGTGTTTTGTTCCACGATAAAATTCCTCTCTTGTTCGTTTTTAGAAATACTAATCTTTTATAGCTTCGATGTCAACCTTGAGTAGTATTTGAGAAGGTTTCTAAAAATGAGCGGTTTTGGCAGTTAGTAATTATAATTAATACATGCCCTTAATCGAAGAATATGAGCTCGATGTTATCAAACGTCAGCAAGAAGACCCCGACTTCAAAACTCCGCAGTGTTTAAGTGGGGGATGAATTGCCTCCCCCAACATGATTTCGTCTAGGCTCTCTGATATAATCTATATCATATCGATCCCTAACCCTAACTTGACGGGAGGTGAATAGAGTGAGTATCAAGCAAGCCAAACGTGAAAGCGACCCCTCAAAGGGTACGAAGAAAGATTACGATATTCTCGTCTCGAAAATCCCCTTGAGGCTTAAGCGGGAGCAGCACGATCTCGTGGATCGCCTCCGAAAGGAGTCAGCTCGTCTCTGGAATGACATCTTGGATATTCACTGGTGGCTTTGGAGTTCGTTTCGTGTATGGAGTACCGAGAGCCAAATGAAGAAGCTCTTTAATGCGAAAACGCATAAACTTCATTCCCAGACGATCCAAGCGACGATTGAAACGTGAATCAAAAGCTTTCGAATTGGCCGTTCGGTGAACTCCGTAGAATGCTTGAGTATAAAGCCAAACGACATGGAGTCATCCTTGAGAGAATCAATGAGGCCTATACCTCGGGAACCTGCCCTGTCTGTGGGAGGTTCACTAAACAATCTTCAAGAAACTTTAGTTGCCCTGAGTGCAAAGCAACGGGTCATCGAGATGTTGTTGGAGCGTCTAATATTCGAGATAAAGGCATGACCGGAGAGATCAGCACGGGCCGTGAAATGCCCAAGTATCAAGAAACAACGTATCGCCGAGTCGAAGTGTGTCCGCACCTTCTACAGTGGCGTAGCGCCCATGACCGGGCCGCTTGATGGAAGTAAACCCATTACGTGATGAACTGGAGTGAACGTAAGACCTAG
>CAKMJS010000077.1 GCA_927405585.1 uncultured Desulfosporosinus sp. | reverse complement strand
ACCAACGTGGTACTAAGGAATTTCCTGCTATTAAAGACGGGAAATCGGGTGGAGGAGTGGTTACGAATCGTCTAGCGGACGCCATGCTCGCTAAAAAGCCTTATGAAGTAAAAGTCTCTATTGGCTATTATAATAACTTTGCATTTTCTTGTTCTGGTACCCAGCGTTGGGAAAAGGCCCTGGAACAACTGCCATTTTTTACTCACGTTACAACGAACCCATCTGAGATGACCCAGTATGCCGATATCGTGCTCCCAGCAGCCATGAGTTCCTTTGAAAAGTGGACGTTCACTAAAAGTAAAGCCAATAAAGTAGCCTATGCCTCGATTCAACAGAGGGTTATCGAACCACTCTGGGACGTAAGAATTGACGAAAGTGAAATCCCTTGGATGCTTGCGGAATCAATGGCCAAAAAAGGATTCCCTAACCTCTTTGAGTACTTCAAAAATGAGTTTAAAGATCCTGAGACAGGTAAGGCACCCACTAACTCAATGGAATTCGGTATATATGCCGTTAAAAAGTTTACCCAAAATTTATGGGATCCGAGCAAAGAGAAAAAAGGGGATACCCTTAATGGCTGGCAGGAATTCGTTGATAAAGGGGTTTGGAATTCTGTAGAGTATCCCTATCGTGGAAAATGGAAAGATTTTGGCACTGTATCTAAAAAGTTTGAATTCTATAGTGAAACTCTTAAGAAAGCCCTTGAAGGCCATGCAGAAAAGCATGAGACCAATGTCGACGATATCATGGAAGCCACAAAATATCTCGCTCGCGGGGAACAAGCTTTTATCCCTCACTACGAGGAACCTTTCCGCTCGGGAGATATTGCGGAATATCCCTTCATTTTCTTTGAGCATCGTTCAAGGCTTAACCGGGAAGGTCGTTCAGCGAACACTCTCTGGTATCAAGAGTTTAAGGATGTCGATCCAGGGGATGAAGCTTGGGCTGACGTAGCTAAAATTAATCCTATCGATGGAGCAAAGCTCGGCCTTAAAACCGGGGATGCCATCCGCATTACTTCCCCGACTGGTAGCATTACTTGTACCGCTAAGCTCTGGGAAGGGGTAAGACCGGGAACCATTGGTAAGTGTTTTGGCCAAGGCCACTGGGCTTATGGTAAAATCGCCGCCCTTGATTACGCTAAGCGTACCCCTCGGGGCGGAAATAACAACGAGATTCTCCCCGCAGACTATGAAAGATTGAGCGGAAGTACGGCTCGTCATGGTGGCGTTACGAGAATTAAGATAGAAAAAGTATAATCATAATTTAATAATACGGAGGTGAACGACATTGGCACGATTGGGAATGGTTATTGATTTGCACAAATGCGTTGGATGCGGAGCCTGTGAAATTGCCTGCAAGAATGAGAATAACGTTGATCGGGATATGTTCTGGTCTCACCACTTGATTCGAACAACGGGGGTCTTTCCTAATGTGAATTATGAGTTTGTACCTACCCTTTGTAATCACTGTGATAATGCGTCTTGTGTTAAAGCTTGTCCCACAAAGGCGATGCATAAAGATAGTCAAGGCTTAACTCTAAATGATCCTAATAAATGTATCGGTTGTAAGAGTTGTATGCTCGCTTGTCCTTATGGTGTAATTTCCTTTAACGCTAAAGAGCCGCATGGTTTTTGGAGAGATAATACGATTCTTATTGACAAAGGAACCTCTTCGGGAAAAGAGACCGCTGACGAAGTTGGGGAGAAAATACCTTACTATAACCCTCATAGAGCCATAACCTATGCCGGGATTCGCCCTAAAGGGATCGTTGAAAAGTGCACCTTGTGTGATCATCGTCTAGCTAAAGGGGAAGAGCCTTACTGTGTCTCTTCTTGCCCTGCAGATGCCCGAACCGTCGGAGATTTTGATGATTCTAATAGTGAAGTTAATAAGTTGCTTGGTCAATATGGCTTCAAACAGTTGAAACCCTATGCCGGAACACAACCTAAGGTCTACTACATTCGTCACTATTAAACCCTTTTTTCTCGATTAATCTAGAAGGGGGGATAGCTTCCCTCATTGAAGCGTTACCCCCCTTCTTCCCAAACAGTCGTGCCCGCTTCACCCATACAATGTAAAATAGAAAGGTTGGGTTAGCTATGACCTCTTCTGTAGGTATTCAAAATTTAACCCAAACAGCAAATGCCTATAAACTTCTCTCTCTGCTCTATGGTCCCCCTAGCGAGGAACTAGAAGAGGTGCTTACGCATTTAGAGCAAACTCTCCAGAGTCTTAAGCCTGAATTAATTCCCCTTGTACTAGAAATGAAAACCCTGTCTGATAGCGAATCAAAACTTGAAGACTTATTGGTAGATCATACACGATTATTCATTGGTCCCTTCGACCTCTTGGCTCCTCCTTATGGCTCAATTTATTTAGACGACCAACGCCAAGTGATGGGGGACTCTACTATGGAGGTCCTACAGTTATATCGTCAAGCTGGCCTTATTCTGTCAGACGACTTAAAACAGCCCCCAGACTATATTGTAACCGAGCTTGAATTTGTCTACTATCTTATCGGTAAATACTTGGAGACTGGGGATCAACAAAGGCTAGCGGAGATGGAAACCTTCCTCAATAAATACCTTGGCAAGTGGATTGGAGAGTTTACGAACCGAATCAATGAGCAGGCCAAGAATATATTTTACAAAAATCTTGCGCATTTGACCCAAGCGATAGTGTAGCGTTAATCATATTGAATTTTCTAAAGGCAGGGTGTAATTAGTGAATTGCACCCTGCCTTTGTGACGATTCCAATATCATCGACTCAGCGGGGGAGAGGGTTAGGGTGATGAAGTAAGGAACTAATTTATTTTTGCAGGAACCAAAAATAAAGAAGGATAATATTAAAAGTTGTAGAATAAATATGAATTGAACCTATATGCATGGTGATGATAGTTGAATAGTGAGCATATGGACGAAGAGATAGTAAGTTTAGGAGGAATTGCTATGCATTTTCCAGTTTCCGGTGTCGATGTATTACCCTTTATTCCGCCGTTGGTCGCATTTCTGGTATCGACATTGACGGCTTCTGCTGGGGTGTCTGGTGCCTTTCTGCTACTCCCGTTCCAAATGAGTGTCCTGAACTATACTAGTCCCTCAGTGAGTCCTACCAACATGATATACAATATCGTGGCCATCCCTGGCGGTCTCTACCGCTACATTAAAGAGGGCCGCATGGCATGGCCGTTGGCTTGGGCGGTGGTTATCGGTACCTTACCAGGCGTATTCGTGGGTGCTTGGGTGCGTATCCTCTACTTGCCGGACCCCAAAGTCTTTAAGCTCTTTGTGGGCGTAGTGTTACTATACCTGGGTTACCGGCTTTTGTCGGAAGTGATGGGCTGGAATAAGAAAGTTAAAGAGCAAAGCAAAGCCATGCAGAACAAGTTTGCAGGACAAGTGGCTAAAATGAAGGCTGAGAATTCTGGCCGCATGGCCGCTGGTCTGCCAGCGGAGGCCGTGGTCAAAACTAAGAGCATTTCTTGGAAGAAGATTGAGTATGAATTCTGGGGTGAAACCTATTCTTTTAGTGGACTAACTATTTTAAGTCTCTCCCTGATTGTGGGTTTAATTGGTGGCATTTATGGCATTGGCGGAGGGGCCATCATTTCCCCCTTCTGTGTGGCTGTGCTGGGTCTACCTATTTATACAGTGGCGGGCGCTGCTTTGGCAGGTACCTTCATCACCTCCATTGCTGGAGTTACCTTTTATCACATTCTAGCTGCGAGCAACATAGCGGGTGGTGCCGTAGTGGCTCCTGACTGGATGTTAGGCATTCTTTTTGGTATTGGTGGTCTACTTGGCACTTATGTGGGTGCCCGTACCCAGAAGTTCCTGCCCGATAGAATAATTAAGATTATCCTCACTTGTCTAATTCTGTTCCTGTCCATTAGCTACATTGGACAATATTTCTTCTAATCAAGGTTCTCATCCTCCACCGTTGAAACAGGGAGTGAGGGATTTCCTTACTTTAGGGTATTACTAAAGAAACAGGGTGTGATTAGATGGTTACTGGTGAAATAACCTTGGTTATTGTTAAAGAGGATAAGGCAGGTCTGCAACAAATCCTCAGACAGTTAGCGGGTATTTTGCAATGCCAGCTTCGGCAAAGGGAAACTAGGATTCTTTATGGCCCCCAAAAGATATCCTATGATCAGATTTTAGAAATGGTCCTGCAGGCCAAATATCACATAAGCATGTTTTATGTTACAGAGGAAGAAATTTAGATATAGAAGAATTAAGTGTAGAAAAATTAAGATGTAAAAGAATTAAGATGTAGAAAAGTTAAGAGAAGGAATTTTGATGGAATTAAGAGAAGGAATTTGATGTAGAAGGAATTCGAGGTGAGAACTGTGAAAGAAGAAACGCAAAATCCTGCCTTTGCTTATATCGCTGGACGCATTGATAAAATGTTGGTACCAACTCTGCTTTACTGTTTGGCTCATAAGCCCGATCACGGGTACGGACTGATTCAAAAGGTTAACGAATCAGGTTTCTCGGAAATCGAGGCGGACCCCGCCACTATTTATCGCAATCTGCGCCGGATGGAAGAAGACGGGTTAGTCATTTCTCAGTGGGAAACTGAGAACACTGGCCCCGCTCGACGGTCCTACCACTTAAGCCCGGAAGGTCACCAAGCGTTAGACTACTGTGTGCAGTTAGTTACTGAAAAGGTGATCACAATGCAAGCGTTTTTAGAGCAGTACCAACGGGAGGTGAAGGAGATTGAGTAATCAGCAAACCTTAAAAATATTGCACGCAGGGGCATTACGTAAACCGGTCGTGGAGTGCGCCAAGTTACTAAATGAAGCTCGTCTGGGGCTAGACATTCAACTAGAATCCTGTGGTTCACGGGCCTGTGCAAGACAGGTGCGTGAGGGAAAGGTGGTGGATATCTTGGCTCTGGCAGACCCTATGCTCTTTGATGAGTTGCTGGGGCCTGAGTATGTCGACAAATACTACATTTTTGCCAACGACCAAATTGTACTGGCCTATAACGAATTTTCTAAGGGCAGTGGGGAAATCAACCCTAAGAATTGGTTCGACATTTTGCTTCGTGAAGAAGTAACCTTTGGCCGGTCTAACCAACATCTAGACCCCTGCGGCTATCGGACCCTGATGGTTTGGCAGTTGGCGGAGCAGTATTACGAACGACCTGGTCTCTTTGGACAACTGGATCAGAGGTGCAGGGGTGATTTGATTTATCCTAAATCGTATGATTTAGCCTCTGATGTGTTGGTCGGTAAATTAGACTACGCTTTTGAATATCTCTGTGTGGTCAATCAGTTTGGCCTGAGATATCTGACCATGCCAGAGAAGATAAACCTCTCCAACCCCGCCCATGCGGATTATTACAAGCAGTCCACCGTGAGTTTGCAGGGCAGACATTCTGGCGAGATGATCACCATCCCTGGTGCACCCATTGAATTTGCTATCGCTATTCCGAAAAATGCTGAAAATCCGCCCCTGGCAAAGGATTTCCTTGACTTGATTTTAAGTAAAAAGGGTCAGCAAATTCTAGAGGACTGTGGACTAATTCCTTACTAAATCTTTTAGCCCGGCAGTTGGAACTTTGTTCATCGGACGGTTCCCAGTAGAAACCAATTACTCTGGTCCAGCGTGGGGGAGGGTTACGTTTGAAGCAAGATGCCATAATCGGTGGAGTCATGGGAGTTATTTTAGGTGATGCTTTGGGATTGCCTGTCCAGTTCATGACGAAAACAGAAATAAGGAAAAACCCAGTCACGGACATGAGGGGAGGAGGTGCCTTCGGACTTGAGCCGGGTGCGTGGTCAGATGATAGTTCTCTAACCTTATGTCTGGCTGAAAGTCTATATGAGGTAGGCTACAATCCTGCAGATATTGCGCGGCGATTTGTGAAGTGGTACCGTGATGGCTATATGACCCCGTTGGGTGAGTCCTTTGATATAGGAGGTACGACAGCAGTCGCCATGAAGCGATTGATCCATGGGGTTGCTCCCTTTAAAGCGGGTCCCACGGATGCCGAGAGTAATGGAAATGGAAGCCTGATGCGAATTCTCCCAGCAACCCTATTTTTCGCCCACGAATCTGATTACACAATGATTCAGAGGATATGTGAAGTTTCCAAGATAACGCACGGGCATCCGCGTAGTCAATTAGCGTGTAGTTTGTATTCTCTGTTCGTCAAGGAATTACTAAAAGGGAGTAGTCCTCAAAAAGCTTATGACACTATGCGACTGAAATCTCAAACGGTGTTTTTTATAGACCGCAAAATAGGGAAGCAGTTAAGTCATTTTCAGCGTATTATTAGCGGCGAACTTCCAAGTCTTACTGAGAGTGAAATAAAATCTGGCGGCTATGTGGTTGAATCCTTGGAAGCTGCTCTTTGGAGCTTTCTCACCACATCCTCTTTTGAGGACGCAGTGCTCAAAGCAGTTAACTTAGGTTGGGATACCGATACCGTGGGAGCCATTACGGGTAGTATGGCTGGCGTTTATTATGGGTTTTCGAACATTCCCGAGCATTGGCTGAGGAGACTCTTAGATTATGAAAAGATCCTGAGTCTAACGAATCAATTTTCTGAACGGGTACTACAAACAAGGTGATAACCGCTCCTTTTTACATTATTGAGTATAGAAGGGTGTTTCTGTTGGAGGATTATTTAACGTCTTAGCCATGAATTTCGAAGTAGACTGCGAGGATTGGTGAAGGATTTCTTGACAAGCGGGGATGTTGCACACTACACTTAGTAAGTACAGACTCGATAAGGCAACTGATATTCTTATCATTAATGTAATGACGGTGATCATAGGCATAAAAACCTAACCAAATAAGATAAGGCATCGGAATGAACTAGGTGTATGTTCTTAAATTACATGTGTTAACTAGAAACCTAGGGATGTTCTCTCTAGGCTTCTTTTATTCTTAACTTGCGCTTTTGTTGCTTTACCAAAATTATTTTTATAAAAACAAGGGAAATGGGCAGTTCGTGGAGAAGAATAATATGTATTAAATGCATAAAAATCCCATTGACTTCAGCCTATTATGAGGAGTGAAATACCCCAATAATTTATATCTGTACACCCTGTGCTAGAACTAGTCTTAACAGTGAAGATGAGTTTATTAACGGGGCTAAATTATCGACGGCTGCCCATCTGATTGACTTAGCAACTGAATCAAAAGTATTTACCTTCTAAATTGAAGAATACTGTTGGATTAAGGATATGAGCACATCACGAGGCTAGCTAATTAAGGCACGTAGAAAGAACTCGCTTTATCTAATATGTAGTAAACGAGTTCTTTTATTGTCTTAAAGGGGATATGAGAACGAATTTTTAACCAAAAATTAATAAAGTTTTCACCCAATGTTCACTTAATAGGAAAGAATTAGTAGTACACTTAACGTGGCGCCTCGATAATACGACGTCAATCTTAATATTGATATTAAAATCATATCGAAGTTAATGCGGTCAAAGAAAGGAGAGAAGTACTCCCTATGGTGAGTACGAATGAGTGAGACATTTCAATTATTTGACGATGGAAGATAGAGAAGACATTTTCTTTAAATCGCCGGAGCCCTTCGATAAAGAGACCCCTCGGGGAATTCTTTCGAATGCTCTTGGGGCGACGCTATATATGCCTGGGACTAGAGAGAGCATAGCGCAAGACATTATCTCTAAAAAGAACACAGGACTAGCTTCAACAGTATTTTGCTTAGAGGATTCAATTGGCGATGCTGAGGTACCCTTCGCAGAAATGAACCTAGCGACCCAAGTGAAGAGTATTTACAAAGCCTTAAATAATCAGGAGCTTGAAGCCATTGATCTTCCACTTATCTTTATTCGGGTTCGCACTCCTGAGCAGATCCTAAGACTTATGGAGAGAATGGGAGATAGTTCGAAGATAATTACGGGTTTTGTCTTTCCGAAGTTTTCGTCGGAAAGTTATCAATTCTTTGAAGTCATTAAGAATATCAATGAACAATCCACGGGACCATTTTACGGAATGCCGATTATCGAAAGTCCTCAAGCCATTTATTGTGAAACCCGCCTCAAGGAACTTATGGGGACTAAACGACTTCTAGATGCTTACCGTGACTACGTGTTAAATGTCCGAATCGGGGCGACGGATTTCTCCGGACTCTTCGGAATTCGCAGAGGACCGGATGTAACAATCTATGATATTACAGTGATCCGTGATTGTATTGCGGATATTATAAATATTTTTGGACGAGTCGAAAGCGATTACGTGGTCTCTGGACCGGTGTGGGAATATTTCTCAAATGGGGGAAGAGTACTTAAGCCTCAGCTTCGGAAGAGTCCGTTCGAAGAATTCCACCGGAATGATGGGATGAATGGGACATCGATTAGAAGCCAGCTCTTAAATAAGTATGTGGATGGATTAATCCGAGAGGTGATTGTAGACAGAGAAAATGGAATTATTGGCAAAACAATCATCCATCCAAGTCATATCCAACCCGTTCAAGCCTTGTACATTGTTGGGCACGAAGAATATTTGGATGCTTTGAGTATCGTTGAAAACAGCAACAGCCAGCATGGCGTATTGAAAAGCCACTATTCCAATAAAATGAATGAAATGAAACCGCACTTCAATTGGGCCCAGAAGATCCTACTCAGAGCAAAGAATTATGGGGTATTTCATGAGCAACACAACTATATCAGCTTACTTACCTAAGATGTATTCGTATAATTTGGAAGGGCAAAGGGTCCAGGTTACGTTGAAGAGTAATCCCTTTGATTTCTCTCCGGAGATGCTATTCTCCTTAGCTGCTAGGAAAAATAAGAAACGAGGATTTTTGTTTGTCAGCAAAGTACTTGGCAAACATGTGCCTAATGATCCGTTTATCCCTCTACTCGCGGGTGCAGCTCTAGCTGTTCGATTTCTCAGTAAAATTCATGGCGTGGAACATGTCAATTCCCAAGCAATTATGGACTCCTTGAAGGGTTTAAAGGATACTGAAACGGTCTATGAAACAGTGATTAAAAGACCTTTAGTTTCCCTGCCAGAGGAGAGCTTATTTATAGGCTTTGCGGAAACGGCAACTGCGTTGGGCCATGCGGTATTTAGTTTATTTGGCAAGGCTCATTACCTTCACACGACGCGTGAACAAATACCTCTTATAGATTCGGAACTTGATTTTAATGAAGATCACTCGCATGCTGTGAATCATCGGTGCTATCCTCTCGATACGGAATTACTCAAGTCTCCAAAAACAATTATTCTCGTCGACGATGAGATCACGACTGGAAACACAGCACTGAATATTATTCGGGCAATACACTCGAAATTTCCAAAGAAGCATTATGTCGTCCTATCGCTGCTGGATTGGAGAACCGTTGAGGACCGTGCGAAATATAGAAAGCTTGAGCAACAGCTCGGCATAGAAATTTTAACTACGTCTCTCATGGAAGGGGAAATAGCAGTAAGTGGCGACCCTGTTAGTGACCAAACTCACCGCGATTACCCTGTGAGACCGGTTATTGCAGAATCTTCTCCTGTTAATCCTGAATGGAAATATCTTAACTTGAGCGATCGGGTTCCGGTTTATTCTGAAGATTCATTAGGGTACAAAAATGTTGCACCATATTTAAAGTTAACTGGGCGATTTGGGTTGTCCACTCTGGAAAATCAGAGACATCTATCCGTAGCAAGAAGAATCGGGGACGAATTAAAGGGCGATCGAATCGGGAAAAAGACGCTTTGTTTGGGAACCGGCGAGTTCATGTATTTTCCTATGCTCGTTTCTGCTTATATGGGAAAAGGAATAAGCTTTCATACCACAACCAGAAGTCCAATCTATCCCTTCGCGAAACCCCAATACGCAATTCAAAATGGGTTTTCCTTTGAAAATGCTGACGATCTTAGTATCCTTAATTATATTTATAATGTGCCCAATAAGTTTTACGATGAAGTATACGTGTTTTTTGAAAGGGAAGTAAGTCGTGAACGATTAATGTCCCTGTTAACGACATTTCGCGAATTAGGCATACCACGTTTAGTTTTGGTATTTTGCACTTCCTCTAAGCAGTAATAGGTAGGGAAGTAGAGTTCGTAGGAGATTTGTTACCAATTAGATAAGGAAAGAGGTGGCCGACAGGTGAACGATAAAATTTTCATGAATCGTATTCCAGATCCACAACCCATAGGAAGTTATAAGCCTCAAGATGTCATCTTTTTACTTAAAAACCTTAATGGGTTATTGGCGGAAACTGACTTACAAACTCGAGAAAAAAATATTCAATCTGGCGGCCATTATTCGGAAATGCTTCCGATAGAATACGAGCCAACCGAGGAATACTTGGAGTTATTTCATCTGACGTTACGCGAGAGTGCTTCCAAAGTAGCTGAGGGTGTGGGAATCGTAGCCGAGAGCATTTTGAAACGAAACGGTCCAAAGATGGTTTTGGTATCCCTTGCACGAGCGGGTACGCCCATCGGAGTCTTAATCAAACGATATCTCTTAGAAATTCATGGGCTCGATCTCCCTCACTATAGTATTTCGATTATCCGAGGTAAGGGTATCGATGAAAATGCTATCTTGTATATTCTTCAGAATCACCCCGATGCGAAGATTCAGTTTATTGATGGCTGGACCGGCAAAGGGGCAATAACAAGCGTGTTGAGTCAGGCGTGCACTGATTTTGAGGATAAGTATGGGTATCAATTAGATAATGATCTAGCCGTCCTTGCCGATCCTGGGTACTGTGTAAAAACGTTCGGTACTCGAGAAGACTTCTTAATTCCTAGTGCTTGTTTAAATTCGACGGTCTCGGGGTTAGTGAGTCGAACCGTTTTCCGTACCGATCTTATCGGAGAGAATGAATTCCATGGGGCAAGATTTTATCATGAGCTTCTACAAGAGGAGGTATCGAACCTGTTCGTCAATACGATTTCTGCAGAATTTCAACCGGCTAGATTAGGAATTTTTGGGGAAGAAACTCATGTCGATCAAGGTGAGGGTGACCATAAGAACAAGGAAGAGAACAAGGACAAGAACAAGGACAAGGACAAGAACAAGAACAAGAACAAGAACGAGAACGAGAACAAGAACAAGGACGACGATAAGAATAAGAACAGGGACAGGGACAGGGATAAGAACAAGGACGAGGACGAGGACGAGGACGAGGATAAAGATAAGGTTGAGGTAACCTGGCAGGGTCTAAAAGATTTAACGCGAATCCAGGAAACTTTCGGAATTACGGATATTAACTTTATAAAGCCAGGGATTGGAGAGACAACAAGGGTTCTCTTAAGGCGACTACCGGAAAGGATTTTGGTTGACCATCTGGAAAACCCGAACTTAAAACATATTTTACTACTGGCCGCTGATAAAGGAATCCCTGTGGAGGAATATCCTGATCTGACGTATTCGTGTTGTGGTCTGGTGAAGCAGATATGAGGGAAAAATCAACGCTCTTTGCTAGCGATCTTGACCAAACTTTAATTTATTCGCATCGAACCGTGATGAACCAAGAGAAAAACCAAGAAAAAAACCAAGAGAAGAACCAAGAGATTAGTCAACAAATTCGGCCGGTCGAATGGTTTCAGGATCGATATATTTCCTTTATGACCCCAAACGCCTTAAGTATGCTAAAGGAGATTGCGCAAAGAGTTCTTTTTGTACCGGTAACCACACGGACTCAACTTCAATATCAACGGATTAATTTTCTGGGATACGATATTACCCATCAATACGCAGTGACTAGTAATGGAGGAAAAGTTTTTTCTAAGGGCAGAGAGGATGAGGACTGGGCTAAACTAGTTTTAGCAGGAAGAGAGGAGTGTTTGGCGACACAGGACCTAATCCAACAGTTTGAGAGTATCTCGCACCCTTCTTGGGTGATCAAGGATTCAGGGAAGATGGCCGATGATCTGTTTTATTATTGCCTGATCGAACGAGATAAGATTCCCGTCTCCGAGTTAGCGGCGTTCAAGCTTTGGGCGAGCGATCAACACTGGGAACTATCCGTGCAAGGGAGAAAACTCTATCTAGTTCCCCGTCATGTTAACAAAAAAGTAGCTATCCAGTATATCAAGGAAAAAGAAGGGGTAAGCAGTGTTGTCGCGGCAGGGGATTCGTTACTCGACTTAGAGATGCTTAAAGCAGCGGATCTTGCTCTAGCTCCAGCGCATGGTGAACTATATTCGCTTTCGTTGCAGGGAACCCAAGGCTTAGAGAAACTTAGATTTACCCAAAGAATCGGAATTGAAGCAGCCGAAGAAATTTTAGAGGGTGTATTGTGTTCGCTTGCCATGCAGAAAGTTGTGTAATAACTCGGTTTCTAGTACAATATCTGTATGGCAAACAATGGGATATGAGGTAGATCAACGTCAAGAGAGGATGAAAAGTTTAAAATGTGAAATTTATGTGAACATTATAGAAGACGGATTTTCTAAAAGCATTCATGTGATATTATTAGACAAGCATGGGCTGAACCAAAGGCGAAAATGTTAGAAGAATAAAGGGAATTGACAATTAGTAGAGAAGCAAATATCATTGGATAGTTTATTCTTAAAAAGGGGGATTTACATTGGCAACGATTAACTTGCAAAAAGGACAAAAGATTGACTTAACAAAAGGAAATCCTGGCTTATCTAAAATTATGGTTGGTCTAGGATGGGATGAAGTATCATCAGGTAAACCAAAATCAGGTGGACTTCTTGGAGGTCTCTTTGGTGGAGGCGGAGGTGGCGGTGCCGCTGCAGTTGACTGCGATGCCTCGGCCATCTTGCTGGATGCTAACGAAAAGCTGACTTCGAAAGATCGTTTGGTCTACTTTGGTAATCTTCAAAGCGGTGACAAGAGCGTAAAGCACAGTGGGGATAACCTAACGGGTGCTGGTGATGGAGACGATGAGCAAATTCAGGTGGATCTTAGCAATGTACCCAGTAGCGTTCAAAAAATAGTTTTCGTCGTTAATATCTATGATTGCGTTAAACGTAAACAGGATTTTGGACTGATTGCCAATGCCTTCATTCGGGTGGTCAATCCAGTGAATGACCAAGAATTTTGTCGCTACAATCTAACGGATAATTATGCTGGGAAAACGAGCTTAGTAGTTGCCGAAGTATATCGTCATAATAATGAGTGGAAATTTGCTGCGTTGGGTCAAGGCACGAATGATGGATCCTTAAGTGAACTCGTTCGTCGATATCAATAAACTCGGTTTGCTAAAGTAAAATTGGCCCACTTACTATTGCGTGAGGCGCTCAGGAAAAAATATAGTTAATTAAAGGGGGATATAAAATGGCTATTAGTTTACAAAAAGGTCAAAAGGTCGATCTAACTAAAACCAATCCAGGTCTTACAAAAATCATTATTGGTTTAGGGTGGGACGTTAACAAGTATGATGGTGGAAAAGACTTTGACTTAGATTCCTCAGTGTTTATGTTAAATCCCGAAGGGAAAGTTGCAGACGAAAAGAATTTTGTGTTTTTCAATAACCCAAAAAGTCCTGATGGTTCAGTGACGCACACGGGTGATAATCGTTCTGGAGCTGGAGAAGGGGATGACGAGCAAGTCAAAGTTGACCTTGCCATCGTTTCTAGTAACGTTGCCAAAATCACCTTTGGGATAACAATCCATGAAGCTAAAGAACGCAATCAGAACTTTGGACAAGTATCCAATGCCTATGTTCGCGTCTTAAATGAAGCCTCGGGTGAGGAGCTAATTCGGTATGACCTCGGAGAAGACTTCTCGGTGGAGACAGCAGTTGTCGTCGGTGAGCTTTATCGTAACAATACTGAATGGAAATTTAATGCAATCGGTAGCGGCTATCAAAACGGCCTGGCCGGACTTTGCAAAGATTTCGGCTTAGATGTATAGTTTCTAAACATCTCGTCCAACTCTAACTTCTTTAGATAGTTATATCTAAAAAAATTAAGAAATGTGGTGTTTTTATGGCGGTTATAAGTTTGCAAAAAGGACAAAAGATTGATCTCACCAAGGGGAACCCTGGTCTATCAAAGATTATTGTCGGTCTAGGCTGGGATACGAATAAATATTCGGGTGGGTCCGATTTTGACTTAGATGCCTCGGTCTTCTTGCTTGATAAAAACGGTAAAGCCGGCGGTATTGAAGATTTTGTTTATTACAATAACCTTGTGGCCGGAAACGGTTCCGTAAAACATACAGGGGATAACCTCACGGGTGAAGGTGATGGAGATGATGAACAGGTTAAGGTCGATCTGGCACTTGTACCGTCACATGTTGAAAAAGTAGCCTTTGCTGTTACCATTCATGATGCTGCACAACGATCGCAGAACTTCGGTCAAGTATCCAATGCTTTTGTGCGAGTAGTCAATGAAACCGACGGAAAAGAAGTTATGCGCTATGATTTAGGGGAAGATTTTTCTGTTGAAACAGCGCTGGTTGTATGTGAGCTTTACCGGCACCAAGGGGAATGGAAGTTTAATGCTGTAGGCAATGGCTTCTCTGGTGGTTTGAGCGCGTTATGTTCTAACTATGGTTTACAAGTAGGTTGATATCGTATAGAAGAGGCGCTCCAGCAGTTGGAACGCCTCTTTTTGTTACACAAATGTGTCTGAGATTTTACAATAGTTGAAGGAGTCTCACTGAGTAATAACGTCGTGACTAGTTTCTCAATAATTTTCTAAATATGATACATTAGCTGAAAAAAGACAAAATATGGCGATATTCGATCATCTTAAGGCAATAACAATGTTTTTGGGTAGTTGATATTTATCAGATAATTATTTATGATGTACTGGGGAACTGTATATGTATTCCTACGATAAATAGTGAAATGAAGCGCAATGATACATAAAGGGAATCAGGGGGAAAGTAGCAATGGTAAATAAGGAGAGCCAATCTGTTCGTCAATTATTAATGAGCATAAGTGTCGCATTGGCGGCAGTGGGACTCGTCTGGGGAACGTTTTTGATTTCTCAAGGTGGGGAGTGGATTAAAACAGGCTGGCGATTCTCGACAGATGCTGGAGCAGGACTCTCACTAACTTGGAAGATGGATGGACTGACGGTGTTCTTCCTTTTTATTTTGCTCTTGGGGCAAGGCTTATCGTCACTCTATGCCGTAGGATATCTAAAGGAATATGAGGAAAAGAAGAAGTCTTTGGTGTCGTTTTATGTCCCTTGGTTTTTATTTCTGGGCAGTATGGTTGGCGTATTGTTAGCGGATGATGGGTTCACTTTTTTACTAACCTGGGAAATGATGTCCTTATTCTCATTTTTCTTAGTGCTTTATGAGCATGATGAACCACAAAATCGCAAATCTGCTTATATATATTTAGTCATGACCCATGTTGCGACTATATTCTTATTTGCTGCAACCTTGTTTTTGCAAGCAAAAACGGGAAGTTTTGCGTTCCAAGAATGGGCAAACGTCGTTCCATCCCTATCCACAATCGAACTAAATTTGATTTTCGTAGCACTCTTTATAGGTTTAGGGACAAAAGCTGGTTTTGTTCCCTTTCATATTTGGTTGCCTTATGCTCATTCGGCTGCACCAAGTCCTGTATCCGCACTCATGTCTGGAGTTATGGTCAAGGTTGCGCTCTATCTCATGATTCGCTTGGTCTGGTTAACGCTGGGACCTGGCCCAGTTTGGTGGGGTTGGTTATTCCTGATAGTTGGAGCGTTCTCTGCTGTAGTTGGGATTCTAGCAGCTTCTACACAGTCAGATCTTAAGAAATTACTTGCTTTTTCTACGATAGAAAATGTTGGAATTCTAACGATGGCCTTAGGCAGTGCCTTTCTGGCAAGATCATGGAATAGTTCTTGGGCTATGGATTTAGCGTTCATTGCTTTCTTTTGGCATACTCTGCAACACATGCTCTTTAAAACCCTGCTTTTTATGGGCGCAGGCAATATCATCCAAGCAACGCATACCCGAAATCTTGAACGCTTGGGCGGATTGCTCAGACGAATGCCCAAGACGGGTTTCGCTGCGTTACTCGGTATCGTAGGCATTACGGCCTTACCCCCTCTCGGTGGATTTTGGGGAGAATTAATGTTGTTTCAATCACTTTGGGAAAACACCATTCATTTATCGGATGGTTGGAGTAAAGTGTTTTTGCCCTTAGCGATCGGAATTCTAGCCTTAGTCGGAGGCTTATCGATAGCTACCTTTGTGAAGTGGTTCGGAATCTCCTTCCTTGGACAAGCCCGTTCCCCTGCGGCAGCAAGTGCAAAAGAGTCTGATCCTGTTCAAACCATGGTTCCCTTAGTTGTTGGGGGCTTAGCAGCTTTAACGGTTCTTTGGCCCGCTATGACGTTAGCTTTGATCAACTTGCCTCTGTCCGTTATTCGAACCGGTGATGTAATCGGTATAAGCAGCTCAGCTGTCGGAAAACCACTGCTTATGTCTTCGGTATATCTCGGTGTGATCCTTCTGCTTACGACGGTCATAGTACTCTTAACGAAACGAGCGACGCGGAAAGTGACGGCAACTTGGAATTGTGGTGCGGCTTTAACTCCAAGTATGCAATACACTGCCGGCGGCATAACCAATCCCATTCGAGTCTTATTTGCGAAAGTCTTAGGTTCACGCCCCAAGGTGAAAGGGGATTTTGCCGGTACACAATATAGTTTGCGTTCCCTGACGTATACAGGGAGCGTCAAAGAGGTCACGGAGGATATTTTTATCCGACCCTTAATACGCGGGTTACTTTGGTCGTCGGCGCAAGTCCGCAAACTGCAATCAGGGAGCATTCATTTATATTTAGCTTACCTGCTCGTTACGCTCGTCGCGGTTTTGATTTTAGGAAGTTAGGAGAGAAGAGATGGACGAAATATTCAATATACTAACCCGTCTTTTGATGAGTTTAGGTCACTTGGCAATCATTTTAGTTGCGGCTCCGCTGCTTCAAGGGTTCATTAAGAAAAGTAAAGCGTATTGGCAGATGAGACAGGGTCCCCCAATTCTTCAACCGTACCGAGATTTAAGGAAGTTAATGAATAAGGAAGAACTGGTCTCTGAACATGCCTCTTGGATCTTTCTGTTAACCCCTCGTGTCGTTCTCGCTAGCACCTTAATGGCGGGGCTCGTAATTCCGAGTGTATGGGGCTGGGCGCCGTTAAGCGTCTGGGGGGACATCTTTTTATTAGGAGCAAGTCTGGGCTTGGCGCGTTTGTTTTTGGCTCTTTCGGGTTTGGAAGGGGCAGGAACGTTTGGGGGTATGGGCTCGAGTCGTGAACTCTTTATAGGCTTGTTAACCGAACCAGCCTTGATTCTGGGGTTAGTTGTCTTGGCATTTATAACTGGGACAACCTCTTTGCAAGAAATTAACATCGGACTACAAAGCATTTCCCCTCTGTTTATACCCAAAATCTTAGTATTAATCACCTTAGTGATGGTGTGTATCGCCGAGATGGGTCGGATTCCCTTAGATAATCCGGATACGCATTTAGAATTAACGATGATTCATGAAGGGATGCTGTTGGAGTATTCGGGACCGTCTCTGGCTCTGCTGAATTTTGCGGAACAGGTAAAACAACTCTTGCTACTTGTTTTATTAGCGCACCTCATATGGCCTAGTGACTTGATCTCACTGAGTGAGGGACCTTTTGGGATGCTTTGGGCGTTGGGTTTTGTTGGGGTAAAAGTAGTCGCTCTGGGCTTCTTCTTTGCCACTGTGGAGAGCCTCTTCGTCAAGAGGCGACTTTTCAGGGCTCCTCATTATTTAGCAACCGGCACTGCTTGTGCAGTTTTGGCCTTAATTTCACTCTGGATTATAGGGGGGCAGATTTAAGTGGTAGGTTTTTCCGATAGTACACTTAATTTAGTACTGCTAATCCTCTTAGGCAGTGGACTGATGATGGTTTATAGTGCTCGTGTTATCAACGCCTTGAACTGGTGGACGATACAAACCGTGTTCGTCTCGCTTCTCCTAATCGCAGAAGGTATTCATAACGATGCTACAGAAATTATTATATTCGGAATCCTATTATTAATAGCGAAGGCTGGAATTATACCCATACTCTTACGACGCGTTCTAAAAACATCCAGGACAGTGTGGGTGGGTGAAATATTCTTAAAGCGCGCCATGTCACTCGTTGTTGCAGGAGGCTTAACGCTTTTATCCTATGTTATAACAGAACCAATGCTGGCACTTCACCCCAGTTATCGAAACGGGTTAGCCATTGCAATTGCGCTAATTTTCTGTGGCCTGTTGCTGATGATGACCCGTAAAATCTCCATGGTTCAAGTGTTAGGAGTCTTACTTATCGACAATGGGATATTCCTGGCAGGATTTTTCTTAACTCAAGGGATGCCTTTGTTAGTAGAATTGGGCGCGGCGTTTGATATTCTCGTAGGGGTTGTCATTGTTGGAATTTTGTCGAAACAAATGCTAGAAACTTATGACTCTCTGAATGTTGATCATATGAGGTCATTGAAAGGATAGTATGCGATGTTTATTGGAGTGGCGGTAATCGCGGCAGTCGGAATGCTGTTTTCGGCAAAAGATACCTACTTAAGACTATTGAATAGCGTGGCCCTTGTGTTGCTAACGTTGAGTGGAGGCTGGACCATCAGAGAAACGTTAAGCCACGGGTCCTACGCGTATGGGTCAGGCCTATTATATTGGGATGCGCTGAGTGCTTTACTTTTAAGCGTGATCATTATTATTGCTGTTTATGTAATAATATTTTCGTTTGGGTACATGGAAGAAGAAGTCAGTGAGAAGAAATTTCCGAGATCAAGGCTGAAATGGTACTATTTCTGGATCTGGATCTTTATGGCAACGATGCTCTTGGTCGTAAGCACACCAAATCTAGGCATCATTTGGGTCGGTATTGAAGGGACAACCTTAGCCACGACGCTTTTGGTTGGTTTCTATCGAAGTAAAAAGGCGATTGAAGCTGCTTGGAAGTACGTGATTTTGTGCGTAGTCGGTATCAGTTTTGCCTTATTGGGAACAATGTTGCTCTTTGCGTCTGCAGCACCGCTTTTGGGTCAGACGTTAGACGCGTTGGATTGGCGTATGCTGCCAGAGGTCGCGGGTCAGTTAGATTCGACGTTCCTGCGCTTGGGTGTCTTGTTTGCGATCGTTGGCTATGGGGCAAAGGTGGGTTTTGCGCCGATGCATGCTTGGCTACCTGATGCTCATAGTCAGGCCCCTTCACCAGTTAGTGCCTTGCTCTCCGCAGTGTTACTCAACTGTGCTCTTTATGCAATTTTGCGTTGGTACAGTTTAGCCAATCTAACCAGTTTGGGGCCAGATTTCGTTGGGACCATCCTGATAAGTTTTGGAGTATTATCGCTTGGGCTGATGGTCGGGTTCATTCTCTTGCAAAATGATATTAAACGATTATTGGCTTATTCCAGTGTTGAACACATGGGAATCTTAGCGATAGGTTTTGGCCTAGGCACTAGAGAAGCTGTCTGGGGAGCATCGTTACACCTCTTACTGCACGGTCTCACTAAAGCGAATCTATTCGTGATTATTGGGAGGCTGGTACAGAAGACGGGAACACGGGAAATATCTAAGATTCGTGGAATCTTTAAGATTTGGCCTTATACGGGGTTAATCATGGTGCTTGGCTTATTAGGCATTACAGGAACACCTCCGTTTGGAACGTTTCGCTCAGAAGTATTCATCTTCTCGGGTCTATTTAAGACAGGGCATCCACTCATAGGTTTTCTGAGTATTGCATTTCTAACAATAATCTTTGCAGGGTTTCTCTATCATTTCCTCCAGATGCTTTACGGGGAGCCAAGTGAGGATGTGCAGCAACAGCCTCGAGAGAGTGTAGGGACACTTGCTCTGGCGATTCCTCTTTTGGTAGTTCTTTGCTTGGGCTTGTTCATTCCCGAAAGCCTGAATGAAGTGCTAAATCAGGTCGTCAACGTGATTTTGGGAGGCGTTTAGGATGCTAGGCTTACGAGAGTATTTGCAAAGTTTTCATAGTTGTCCGGGCACTGTAATTATTGAATGGAAGAAACAAGAGGCAATTGTCGAAGTGCCCTCCCGTGATCTTCCAGAAATATTAACCTATTGTTTAGCGATGAAGCCGCGTCCAACCTGGCTAACACACGTTGTCAATGATGAGCGGCAGTTGGGGCGTGGATTCTGTCTTTACCTAGTTCTGCATTTTCCGGGCGAGGATTTTTCCCTGACTCTATTCGCTAAAGAAATAATCGATGAGTTTCCATCGCTCGCCTCAATCTATCCGGCGTTGAACTGGTCAGAGAGAGAGGTTCAAGATCTCTTTGGGCTACAAGCAGTCGGACATCCTGACCCACGCTCGTTGGTTTTACATCCAGGTTGGCCAAAAGGCTTCCATCCCTTGCGCAAAGACTACAAAGTCGGGGACGAACGCAATGAGTTTAAACGTGCACCTCTGGTGTTCCCAGAAATGCATGGAGACGGTATGTTTCAGGTTCCAGTCGGTCCGATTCATGCGGGAATTATTGAACCAGGTCATTTCCGTTTTTACGTAAATGGGGAACCTGTTCTGCATCTAGAGGCTCAGCTCTTTTATACTCATAAAGGAATTGAGAAGCTTCTTGAAGGAAAAAGTATCAAAGATGGTTTACGCATCGTTGAACGGGTTTGTGGAGTATGCGCTTTAAGTCATGGTCTTGCGTATTGTGAGGCGGTAGAAAAACTTGCTGATGTGGAGGTTTCCCGTCAGGCTTTATTATGGAGGACGATCCTCGCTGAATTAGAACGGATTTACAATCATATTGGAGACATTGGGAATATGTGTGCTGGAGTCGGCTTTGCCCTAGGGAATGCCAATGGTTCACAATGCAAAGAAAAGCTTCAGCGCCTCAATTTAGAATTCTTCGGTCACCGATTTCTACGGGGCATGGTTGTTCCAGGGGGAGTTAGCTCAATACCTGGATCGCAGGATAGTCAAAGCATTCTGAACCGATTACTGGAACTGTCCAAGGATTTCGAAGATTGGATACCCTTACTCTTAGATCATGACGGCTTTAGACAGAGGACAGTGACGACTGGAATCTTGAAGGCTGAGAATGCACTCGATTTTGGAGTTACAGGACCAGCTGCGCGAGCTTCTGGCATAGCCAATGACTGGAGAGAACACCATGCTCATCTTCTTTATCCCGAACTTAACGTGAAATCAATGATTGAACAGGATGGCGATGCATGTTCTAGGTTATTGGTACGGGTAAACGAAACTAGAGAGAGTTTTAGATTCCTAGATACGTTACTGCGCGAAGCAATCAAGGGACCTGCGAGCGAGGATAAGGGTACAACCCCCTTGACTTTGGAAAAATTTAGACAGTTTGCTCCTGCTTGGGGATGTGTAGAGTCTCCGAGAGGGACCGATGTTATCTGGCTTATGCTGGATGGCGAAGATAAAATCTATCGGTGTCGAATTCGATCGGCCAGCTATGCTAACTGGCCAGCTGTACCATTGACTGCTCCGGGCAATATTGTGCCAGATTTTCCGATCATTAATAAGAGTTTTGAATTGTGTTATAGCTGTTGCGACCGCTAGGCATATGAAAGAAAATAACGAGTCAACGATGCCTTGGATATGTGCCTTAACCGAAAAGGGGAGATAACATTGTGGAATTTGATGCTCCGAAAATTTAAGATGGGTCGTCTTACTGAGAAGGGCGGTAATTCGCTGACACAGCAAAAATCGTCCATACCATCAAGTTTTAGACAATCTCTACAAGCACGGCACTTAGATTGTGGATCTTGTAATGGGTGCGATTGGGAACTTACGGCGCTTGGCAATTCGTTCTATGATCATCAGCATTTTGGCATTGACTTTGTGGCTTCACCCCGTCATGCTGATCTCTTAATGTGTACTGGACCGGCCTCCACCCAGTTGGTGATGGCTGCTCATGAAACCTTTGAAGCGATGGCTAAGCCAAAGTGGGTCGTTGCCGTCGGTGACTGTGCTGTCGATGGAGGAGTATTTAAAGGCGCGTATGCTAGCGCCAATGGGATGGGCGAAGTTCTACCAGTCGATGTAAAGATCCCGGGCTGTCCCCCAAAACCTGAAGATATTATAAATGCTTTACTGGAGTTCATGGGCAAGAGGTGAGGAAGTGTCTTAGCACAGTCGCAAACGTTTCAATTGCTATTCGCTTGTCGCCCGGCTAAACCACAAAACCCTTCTGCTTTCTGCATGTGCGACCGTTGTGGTTCTTAACGCCTTAACGACTGGCACTCATTGACGCAATTTCCACTTAAGTGCTCCTTCAGCTAAGAAACTTCCTCTGGCTTGGATCGCCGGGGGAGGACGGCGACGAAGAAAGCATCAATTTAGGCATTCGGCGCCTTACGTTATCGTTTACGGAAGTAAAATTGTTTAAGATCCGGACGAAAACTCGAAGATGCTGGTTATACTATCCTAGCCTTTGGCAACGGATGGTATGTTTAATGTAAACTAAAGTAATCCCTAGAGCCGCAAAGTGGCTTCTAGGGATTACTTTTAGTCAATTTATGGTAAGGAGTTCAAATGTAGCGTAACACAATAGGGATGGTCCTTTTAACTCACACTCAAAGTGTGTTAAAAGACCGTCCAATAACACGCTTAATACTTTATATCTAAGTCCTTAATCTTGCGGTAGAGGGTATTTCGTCCGATTCCTAGGAGTTTTGCGGCGGGTGCGATTTTCCCTTTGGTTTGGGTGAGTGCGTAGAGGATGGCTTGTTTGGTTTGTTGCTCTAATAAGGGCTCGGGTTCGGAGTTTAAGGCGGATTCTTGGAATTCATCTGGTAAGTCATCTACAGTCAGAATAGGTCCTTCGGCTAAAGCCACCATACTTTCAATACAGTTCTCCAGCTCACGGACATTTCCTGGCCAGGTGTGAGCGGATAAATAAGCATAGACTTCTTCTTGGATGCCTAAGAGTGGACCACCAAAGGATTCACAGGCTTTACGGATGAAATGGGGAACTAAATCTCTGATATCCTCAGGCCGTTCGCGCAGTGGCGGTAATTCTAAGGTGACGACTTTGAGACGATAAAATAAATCTAAGCGGAACTGTTCCGTTTCAACAAGCGCGGATAGATTTTTGTGCGTGGCAGTAATGACGCGCACGTCAATTTTTATCGCTTTTGTGGCGCCGATACGGGAAACTTCCTTTTCTTGAAGGACTCGGAGAAGGGCAACTTGAACATTCATGGGCATATCGCCAATTTCATCAAGAAAAATTGTTCCTTTGTCAGCTAATTCAAATTTCCCGGGTTTCCCACCACGACTTGCTCCGGTGAAAGCACCTTCAACATAGCCAAATAATTCACTCTCAATTAGTGAAGCAGGAAGTGAGGCACAGTTTAAAGCAACAAAAGGGCCTTCGCGTCTTGGGCTGAGTTGATGGATTGTGCGAGCAATGATTTCCTTTCCGGTGCCACTTTCGCCATGAATGAGTATGGAGGAGTGGGTCGTGGCAACTTTTGAAGCTCGTGCTAAGGTACGCTGCGAGAGCTGACTTCGTCCAATCCACAATGGATTGGACAGGGAGGAAGCTTCCTTAGTTATTTGAAGCGTTCCCACCGCACCCAAGGATTGGCCAGCCTCGTTAACTACGCGCTGTAAGTGTGAGGAAATTTCTTTCCCTTCGCGATCTTTGATGTGGAGATCCAGAGATTGACCGCTTAACATCCACCCTTTGGGTGTGCTGAAGATGTCGACAGCAAGTCGCCCGATGACGTCTTCTTCACTACGTCCAAGTAGTGCAGCCCCGATCGGGTTAATGTTTGTAATAATGCCGTAGTGATCTATGGAGATAAAGCCCTGTTGTAATAATGACGAAGCTAACTTGGCTCCTGCTTTATAAAAGTTAAGCTGATTCTCTAAATCAAAAAGCTGCAAATTTTTCTCGATCATACTAGCACCCATCATGGCAATGGTTAAGATCTTTTGGCGGTCTGGA
>CAKMJS010000076.1 GCA_927405585.1 uncultured Desulfosporosinus sp. | reverse complement strand
GGCTACTTCTAAGCAAGGATCTAGAACATTAGCCATCATGTACTCATTAAAAGCTTGATGCAGTTCTCCTGCACGTTCCTTGAGCATACCCTCGCCTAGATGCCTCATAGCTAGGCCTTCATGATCCATATCATCCTCGTTATGTCCTATGTGCACATCCATTACCCCCGTTGTTGCAGGTGAAAAGCTTGATCACATATGCCATTACCGTCTTCATTCTTGCTACAGGTCATTAGAAGTTTGATTCCCGCCTTTTCAGCAGCAACCTCATTCGCCGCAGTACAAAATACCTGACAGTTATTTAGTCTTTTTTCAGCGAACAATTTTCCTAGACTGCAGTTGAAACTGCGCACTTTTAGTGCCTTAGTAGTAGCTTCGGTGACAGTCCAGGCATCCCGTGGGCGCAGGGTTAATATACCAAGTTCTACATATCTTTCAAAGACATGGGGGAACCGGATTCCGGTTTGTTGGGCCACCTGCTCGATCATTTCACCGGTTCTATCCAAAAACGCTTCTGAGTCAGCCTCCCTAATTAAAAGCCCCATGAACGCTCTTCCCTGGTTTGCCAAAAACTCCTCGCTAATCTCTCCCTCCGGGCCAAACAGTCGTTCTATGGAGAATTCCTTGCTGACAGAAGCGATCAGTTCCTTGGGTAAGTCATAGACATAATCCTCGTCAGGGTTTGATTTCATCCGCCTCCCTGGTGCAACCTCATTGCTGGGGTTGCCTTTGATTTTTTGCAAGACCTTAAAATCCAAAGCCATACTTAACTCCCCTTCGTTCCTCTAATTGTTACCAGTATACATGTTAAGAATTGCGTTCTTTTAACTGAGCAGCCCTTTCTATTCTAAACTGCTGGGCCAACTGCTCACGAGGTAAAAATTCCACCTTGATCGCTCCGGTAGGACAAACCTTAACACAGTCTCCACACCCAGAACACTTGTCAAAATAACGTCCGGCAATCCGATATTCGCTAGGATCAGTCTCTCGCCCTTTCCAAATCTTAGTAGGACCGCACACGAAGATTACCGATGGGCATACGCTTAAACACTTGCGACAACCCAATGGATCTTTACATAAGTTATAGTCAATACCAATTTCAGCAATCATTTAAGTCCCCCCTTACCAGTTCTCTGCCAAGCCAGGCATGTTTTCTCTATCAAATAATTCAATAGCGTTAGTTGGACAAGCCGTCACACATAATCCGCAGCCAAAACACTGATCCATATCTACGTAAGCCTTGCTGGTGTATACCTCTAAATTAAGTGCCTTAAACTGGCAACGGCCTAAGCAGCTTTTGCAGCCAGTGCATTTTTCTCGGTCTACTTTGGCAACCGTATGTCCTTTTAACAAAAATTTAAAATCATAGTCGATCCGATTACGAACTGCTACACACCCGGGATACTCGCATTGACATAATCCTCCGATGTATGGCGTTCCAAACACGTCAACGGTCTGCACTCGCCCCTCTTTGTGGTTCATCAAGGCCCACTCTTTGGCCTCCTCCGGAGTAACAAACTCTACTCCTCCCCGATAAGTCTCAGGCCATCGTTCCCACTTATACATTCCAGGTCCGATACCCATGCAAGTGAAGTTCTCATCATCGGGCATACCTCGCTGTACCCGACGACAGCCGCAAGTCATTTTAGCTAGGGGATAAGCGATATCCAAGATCTGCAAATATTCATCTAGTGTGACCACTTGTCCGAAATGAGTTTGATAAGCATGCTCCAAGGCCTCTCGTTTGATTTCCTCTTCCCATTCGAGATTCCCGCTGATACGGGCTTTGACTAGCTCCGCTACCACGCCCGCGCCCATGCCTGCTGACTGGGGGTCTGCATCAGAACCCGCAGCTTCCTTACCTTCTTTGCGCACTTTATATAGGCGCCTAGCATAGTTTTCCGGATTAAGATACCATTTTTCCCCTTTGTTTCCATACTTCTCACATACCCAACACATTCCGTGATTCCTCCTTTATCTTTACAAACATGACCATGACGCAATACGGTTATCCGTTTTCATTGCAAGAACTATGCCATTTTTTCAAGCTTGGCCAACGCTTCACTGTCCGATCCAAGAATGTTTAGTAACTATACACTGAGGGCCGAGCAATTGTTTCGATATTAAATAAAGCTCACCACGTTTCGTAAACATGACGAGCTTCCTACAGCGATTTACCGTTATCCTCCTTGGCTCGCCTTAACTATTCCTTGAGCATAGAGATTTACCTTAGCAATCTCTTTAATTCGCTTACTAGCATCCTTGCGTTCGTCCGCATCAAACACCGAATTCGTGAGGCCGCACGCCCAAACCAAGGATATGAGCATTTCTGTCTTTGGATCAGGGGTTTCTCTGTTTCAACTAATTATAATTCTAGTTTTCTTTCTTTATGTCGACTATTGCAATGGTACACCTCGAAACACAAATCAGTTTTCCAGCTTCATCCGTAAGCTTAATATCCCAAACCATCGTGGTCCGCCCTTTATGGAGTGGTGTACCAACTGCGGTTACAATCCCATCACGTTTTCCCCGAATATGATTGGCATTGATCTCTAAACCAACCGTAAATTGTTTTACCGGATCGATTAGGTTATAAGTACCCACACTCGCTACTGTTTCAGCCAAAGCCACTGAAGCTCCACCATGCAAAAGTCCAAAAGGTTGCCTAGTCGCCTCATTGACTGGCATAGTTGCTACTACCTTTTCCGGACCAAGTTCAACAATTTCAATCCCTAATGCTTCCATCAAAGTACCTTTCAAGGTGTTTCGATCTGTCATTTTCTCCATATTTATCGCCCTCCCATTTACCCTAATATCTGTAATTATATCTGAACCAGTTTACTAAAAACAAATTAAAGTCAAGACACCACAGGCGGTGACTTGACTTTAATCTAGTTATTAATTAATTCTCAATTCTTAGACCTGACTAAGCGCGGCAAATCCCAGAATTCCTTCTTGAGCGGAACTTCATAGGTGATCTTGGTAAATTGTTCTTTATCGTATGTTTGGCCCCTCAAGAGATCAACTAGAAAACGCTCCCCACTGGTCTTATCTTCAATAACAACCATTCGACTAGGATTACTCTGCGGTCTTTCCAACATTCAATCCCCTTATCTTTAAAGAATTTCTTGATTTTAATTTAACGAGTTTCAAACTGTTTGTTTCTGATTATACTCGCCTCTCTTAGTATTCTATAAATT
This sequence comes from uncultured Desulfosporosinus sp., assembly GCA_927405585.1. Classification (GTDB taxonomy): domain Bacteria; phylum Bacillota; class Desulfitobacteriia; order Desulfitobacteriales; family Desulfitobacteriaceae; genus Desulfosporosinus. Next base: position 65,221 of record CAKMJS010000076.1, on the reverse strand, counting down.
CGACAGAATTCCTGCTATCTCATATATCATTTCCAATCTGGAGATAATAAAACATAGTGTTACTCAGAAAGCAGGGCTCAGCATGGAAGGTTCTTGGGTATCTCTCTTACCCTTTCTAGTAGTGATTCCGATTGCGATCCTCTCGAAACAAGTCCAGCCAGGCTTGTTTGTTGGTTTAATTTTAGGGAGTTATCTTATCCAACCCAATCTCTTTGGTGGGATAAAAACACTACTCACTTACTTAGTCGACAACTTGGTGAAAACCAACAATATCCGCATCATCATCTTCCTTTATGTTTTTGCTGGATTGATTAGCTTAACAAAGTTGACCGGAGGCCTTAAAGGGTTTGTAAATCTCGTGGGACGCCAAGTAAAAACAGAGCGAACTGCGATGATGCTCATTTGGTTCTCGACAATCGGAACCTTCAATAATCCCAATTTCCGAATTGTGACGATTGCACCCATTATGAAACTCTTAAAACTGAGATTACCAATTTCGACTCACAAACTAGGCTTTGTCATTGAAGTTACCTCAAATCCCGTGGTTGTACTCGTGCCTGTAGCCACTGCCTTTGTAGGGTACATGGTGTCCTTGACCGGAACAGCATTACAACTGGTTGGAGTCGATGACGCTCCCTATAGTGTTTACATTAGAAGTATTCCCTTTAATTTTTTCTCTCTCGTCATTATCGGGATAGGTATTTATTATAGCTTCTTTAAGGAATTTACAAGCGATGCCTTAGACCGAGAAGCCGAAGACCTCGATGCCCGGCTGGAAGAGGAGAATCTCCAGAAGTGTCTTCAGGCCTATCAAAAAGAGACTCCAAGCAAGCCTTGGAACCTCCTTTTGCCCCTTAGCGTTGTCTTAACGGGGACATTGTTTCTAAGTTGGTGGGATGGGCGTACCCAAGCTAGTAGCTTTTTCGACGCCTTTATTAGGGCAGATGCCTTAGGGGTCATGTTAGAGGCCTTATTTATAACGTTGATTCTATCCCTTATCTTTTTCCTAGTTCAGGGCTTCAGCATCGGTAAATTAGTCACTCAGTTTATCGACGGAGGTAATGAGTTAGTCTCCGTGATTATCATGCTGGCTTTGGTCTGGGCCTTATCCGCTGTCTCTGAGGATTTGGGATTTTCCAACTATATCGCGTCGAACTTGATTGGCTGGATCCCACCAACCTTTATTGCGCCGGTTGTTTTTGTCTTCGGAAGCCTGCTTGCATATTTTATTGGGTCCTCGTGGGGTGCTTGGGGCTTGTTAATGCCCTTGGCAGTAACCCTCGCTCATCAGACTGGATCTAGTATTATCCTTGTCATCGGGGCTGTCTTTGCCAGTGGAACCTTTGGGGCGTTTGCCTCCCCTTTAAGTGACAATACAGTAACTCTTTGCGCGATTCTTGATCTCCCAGTCATGGACTATGCCCGCTCTAAGTTGAAGCCCTCGTTAATTGCAGCTGGAATAACTACGGTTTTATTTGGAATCGCCTCATTATTTATGTGACTCGGCAATTCTTAGACAAGTGTGTTGGTCGTTAACCAATTAAGATTCGCTCTTCCGGATATTTGAGATTAGCTGAAGACTTCTGGGCTTTCTGAGAAAGGAAGAATGCTAATGTTAAGAGTCCAACCCGTCCCATAAACATGCAGACCATAATAACCACCTTGCCCGCTGACGACAAATCCGATGTGATTCCTAAGGAAAGCCCTACCGCCCCCAACGCTGAAATCACTTCAAAAAGCAAAAGAAACACATCTATATTTTCGGTAACCGTTAGGATTGAGGTCATTATAAAGATCATGAAGACCCCCGAAGCAGTGATGGCCCACGCTTTTTGAATAACATCCTTCGGTATGGTCCGCCCCTCTAACACAACATGGGGATAACTTCGAAAGGTATTTAACACAGAGGCCATAATCGTAATGAAGGTCGTTGTTTTAATCCCACCTCCAGCTGAGCCGGGAGAAGCCCCGATAAACATGAGCACCATCATGGTTAGTAACGTTGTATCCCGCAGGCTCGAAATATCGATGGTATTGAATCCTGCAGTACGAGTAACTGACTGAAAAAATGCTGCCCAAACCTTTGTATCTGTAGGGAGTTCCCCCAAGGTCAACGGGTTTGACATTTCTAATATAAAGATAATCCCTGCTCCTATTAAGATTAGAAATCCAGATACTTTTAAAACTAGCCTAGAATGAAGGGTTAACTTTTTTTCTCGAATGTCATAAAGATTAACTAAGACTATAAAGCCTAATCCCCCTAAAGTAATTAGAAGCATGACCGTAACATTCGTGATTGGATCCCCTACGTAAGCTGAAAGACTATGTCCAAAGAGTTCAAATCCCGCGTTATTGAAGGCCGAAACTGAGTGAAATATACCATAATAAAGCGCTTTACTCCAACTCATATCATAAGACCAGCGCCAGGTTAAAAGGATCGCACCTATCGCCTCTATGGCTAAGGAGATTAGAATGACATACTTCACTAAACGCACAATGCCTTCCACTGAAACTTGATTTAAAGCCTCTTTAAGCAGCAAACGATCCTTAAGGGTAATCCTCTTCCCTAAAATGATTGAAAACATAGTGGCGAAGGTCATAAAGCCCAGCCCGCCGACTTGAATCAACAATAGAATAACCCATTGCCCAAAGAGACTAAAGGTCGTCACGGTATCGACAACAACTAACCCTGTAATACAAACTGCCGAAGTTGAAGTAAATGCAGCATTCATAAGGGGCAACCCCATGCCATCCCTAGTTGCTTGGGGTAAGGTGAGTAAAATTGTCCCAACTAAGATGACCAAAGCATATCCCAATACTAAGACTCGTGAGGGTGTCATTATTTTCTCGAATATATTCAAACCTTTTTCCTCCAAGGTTAACTAGCATAAACAATCCACTTCGACAAGCGGGAGTTGTACCTATATGCTTTGCACCAATTCTCGATGTTTACCTTTAGTTGAACGAGTAAACTTCTTAGATCTTAGTCGGGTAATTTTTCAAGTGCTTTTTTATTACAAACAATCACTAGGATGTCCTTTTCCTCAATGAGTTCATTAGCTCCTGGCGCAATAACAATCCGCTCCTTACCTTTCTTGATGGCCACGACATTAATTTTATAAAGTGCCCGCAAATTTAGGTTCCCGATTGTTTTCCCGACAAACTTAGAAGGAGCAATTATTTCAAAGATGCTGAAGTCTAAGGACAATTCGATAAAGTCCATGACATTGGTTCTAATTAAGTTGTTGGCTAGGCGAATGCCCATATCTTGCTCCGGATAAACGATTTTATCTGCACCAATTTTCTCTAACACTTTGCCATGTTGTGCCGATCGAGCCTTAGCGACAACATAGGGTATTCCCATTTCTTTGAGCATCAAGGTGATCAGTATATTTGCCTCCAGATCATCCCCTATCGCAACGACTGCTACATCTAAATTTCGTACCCCTAATGCTCGGAGCGTGTCCTCCTCACGTGCATCGGCCTGTACCGCTTGGGTCACATCATTCATAATGTCATGAACGGCCTGTTCGTTCTTATCTAAAGCGAGGACTTCGTGACCTAATGACGTGAGGGTTTTGGCCACGCTGGTTCCAAATCGTCCTAAGCCAATCACCACAAATTGTTTGCGCACTGATTTTCCCCCATCCAATCATATTAATATGTTGAAATCTCATTTCCCGCTACGGCTTCTTTAACATAGCTATGCTCGCGCTTGCTTCAACTCTCTCTTTGATCAAAGGACATGCTAAACTAGATTATTATATCATAACTCCACGCTAGACAAAATCGCTTATTTGACCACTAGGTCAATCAGCGATATAATAATACTGTAATAGACCATATGGTCAATATTAATCCTTGACGTCAGCGAGTAAAAAAAATTCAAGCGGGTAGGATAAATTACATTTACTAAAAGTTTTGCATAATGAAAGGGGTTAACGACTCGTGAATACGATTGAAATCAACAACCTTACAAAAACTTATGGTAAAGCGAGAGGGATAACAAACGTTAGTTTTAATGTCGAAGAGGGAGAAATTTTTGGGTTCATTGGACCGAATGGGGCGGGAAAATCCACAACCATTAGGACTTTGCTCTCTCTGATTTATCCAACGAGTGGCAGCGCCAAGATTTTCGGGAAAGATTGTATAGAATTTGGTCCTGAAATCAAGAAAGAAATTGGATATCTGCCATCTGAGGTTTTTTATTACGATAATATGAAGGTTATGGATTTACTGAACTATTCAGCGAGTTTTTATAAAAAGGATTGTAAGAAAAGGATTAAAGAACTTGCAGAGATCATGAATCTTGATCTTAATAAGAAAATTGATGATTTGTCATATGGCAATAAAAAGAAGGTTGGCATTGTGCAAGGCTTGCTGCATGAGCCAAAACTTATTATGCTCGATGAACCGACCAGCGGATTAGATCCCCTTATGCAGCAAAAATTCTTTGACCTTCTCAAGGAAGAGAATAAAAAAGGTGCCACCATTCTTTTTTCCTCCCACGTCTTAAGTGAGGTCCAGAAAATGTGCGAAAGAGTTGCCATCATTAAAGAAGGGAAAATTATTAAAATTGAAAGAATTAGCGATCTAAAAGAAAACAACTATAAAAACTTTGAGCTTGAGACCTTATCTAAGATCGATCAAAATTATTTTAACATTAATGGGGTTACTAACTTACTCGTCAAAGATAACTCTGTAAGCTTCTTATTCAAAGGCAACATCAATCTAATTCTGCAAAAAATCTCAGTCATAGAAATTGCAAACCTTTGGATAGAGGAGCCAAACCTAGAGGATGTCTTTATGCATTACTATGAAAAGGGGGAGTAACCTTAATGAATATGTTTCTACACGAATTGAAGGCCTATCGAAAGTCAACCATTATTTGGTCCATGGCTTTGGCTGGAATTGTCATAGTATTTTTGTCGATGTTCCCTGCCTTTTCGAGTAATGCCGAAGAACTCAAGAAATTATTAGAAAATTTACCCCTAGCGCTAAGAAATGCGATCGGCCTCTCGTTGGATACTATTGGATCTCTCTTGGGTTTTTATTCTACCTTAACCTTTCTATATATTACGCTTTGTGGGGCAATTCAAGCTATGAACCTAGGTACTTCCATTGTTTCAAAGGAAGTACGTGAAAAAACGGCGGATTTTCTGTTAACTAAGCCTGTTTCTCGAGTCCAAATCCTGTCAGCTAAGCTATTAGCGGCTTTGACATCCTTAGTTATCACGAATGTGATTTATTTAATTGTAGCTAGCCTAATGGCATCCGCTACTTCTCCTCAACCCTTTAGCTTAAAACTATTCCTAATGATTTCTGCTACACTTTTTTTAATTCAATTAATGTTTTTGGCGCTGGGCGTTATCATTTCAGTTATAGCCCCCCGAATTAAAGCGGTGCTCCCTGTTTCGCTGGGGACTGTATTTCCATTTTTCTTCATTAGCATGTTTGGTTCTGCTATCGGCGATAACAACCTGAGATATATAACGCCCTTTAAATTTTATGACCCAGCCTATATCATTAAAAATGCTAGCTATGAAGCTTCGTTCGTTCTCTTAGAGGTAGGGCTTATTATTCTAGCAATTGCTGCTAGTTATGTCATATATCTTAAAAAAGATATCGATTCTGTCTAGTCGAATTGAAAAATAGCTTATGGGAGGGTCGGTCATTATGAATGTATTTATGATAGAAATGAAAGCCCATCGAAAATCACTGATTATATGGTGCATCGCCATGTTGTTGATGGTAGGCACTGGAATGAGCAAATATGAAGTCTTTTCAACGTCCGGTCAATCCTTGAATGAGGTTATGAGCAAACTACCAAAAGTTGTACAGTCAATATTTGGCATCGGTGTTTTTGATTTATCAAAAGCGGGTGGCTTTTACGGGATACTTTTTCTATATTTAGTCTTAATGACAACCATACATTCTGCAATGCTTGGCGCTACTATCATCTCAAAAGAAGAGCGTGATAAAACAACGGAATTTTTAATGGTCAAGCCAATTTCTAGGGACAAAATCATTACAGCAAAACTTATAGCCGCCTTCGTCAATATTCTTATCCTAAATATTGTTACTTCGATATCTTCAATGGTCGTAGTGGGGTATTATGGGAAGGGGGAGTCAGTAACTAGCGATATTGGACTATTAATGGCGGGCATGTTTATATTACAATTAATATTTATGGTTATTGGTACAACCCTGGCAGCCGTAAGTAAAAAGCCCAAAACTGCTCCAGCTGTTGCTACGGGTATCTTACTAACCGCTTATCTTCTGTCTACAACAATTGATATCAACCTTAAGCTTGAGAGTTTAAAATACATTACGCCTTTTAAATATTTTGAGGCAAAGAATTTACTCTCTAGCGGAGGCTTTGAACCAGTCTATATCATTTTGTCTGCTTTGATTATTGGAGTACTTCTTAGTGCGACCTATTTATTTTATAGAAAACGGGATTTAAACGTCTAGATTCCAACTCACTACTTATGGTCTTAGTCATCTGTACGAGAGAGTTGGCCTAAACTAAGGAGAGGATAACTTTGTACCAAACTTTTGAGAATCTAACGGAGGATAAAAAAAAGAGGATTCTAGAAGCTTGTATCGTAGAATTTGCTGACAAAGGGTATGAAAAAGCTTCCACCAATGTCATAATCAAGGAGGCCAAGGTTTCTAAGGGAATCCTATTTCACTATTTTGGCAATAAGAAACGTCTCTTTCTGTATCTTGTTGAGTATTCTATTAAATTACTAACGGCCGAATTTCGAAAATATTCACTCCAAAAATCGGGTGATATCTTCGATCGAATCATAGAATTTGGTATGATTAAACTCAAAATTTCTCATGCTCACCCTAATATCACGAAGCTGATCATCCATGCTTATTACAATACTCCTGAGGATATCCGCTCTGAGATCCAAGACAAGTACAAACAACTATCGAACGAATTTTTGCCTACGATATTTAATGACCTCGATACTTCTAAGTTTCGGAAAGGGGTAAACCCTAAGAAAGCGATGGAAATCGTGATGCTCTTTTTAGAGGCACTTCAACAAAAATACAACAAGGAGTATCAAGGACGAGAGCAGGAATTGTTAGGGGATATTGATAAAATCATGGAGGAATATAAAGAATATATTGAGGTCTTGAAATATGGTATATACTAATAGTAGAGTGACATCTTGAAAGGGGGGGCATCCTTGTCTATGATAAGTCTTCTTATCGGTATCGTCCCTTTAGTTCTTTTGATTCTGATCGTCGCAAGTGTGATCGGAGTCAAAAAAGGGAACGAAGAATCTTTGGAAAGAGGTAATGAAATGATTAAAACAGTCTATGTATATTTGATTTTGTTCGCCACCTTAATGATGACAATTGGCGGTACAGTTGCTGCTTTTATGGCTGTGGCAGATATTGTGTCTCCCCCCCCATATCACATGAGTTTTGAACAATATCGAATGTACCCCAACCAGTATAAAGGCGAGATGGCCCCTTCCCCTACAACGCCAGCCAAAACTCAAAGCGAGGCTGAACTTAGGACTCAATATGATCAAATGGTTATGGATGAGAGATCCGTTACTAAGCAGAGAGCAGTAAATAGTCTGGTTAAGAGCTTTGGCTGGATCGTCATACCTCTCCCCGTATTTCTGTTCACTCAACGAAGGATGAAACCGCAGCACGTTGAGTAATTTCTAACACCTAAAAGGATCAACTTCCCAATAAAGTGAACTCGTTCACTTAAAGTTGAATCTCGAGGCTTCCCGTTGAAAACAATTCAACGGGATTTTTTATTTCTGTTGACGTATAATACACGCAGAGGCACGTCTAAAGTGTGTAAGGGCGGTGATTAGGTATTTGCAAGATAATGAATTGATTAGAAGCATCCTCAAAGGAAATAGCGAGCGATATGACGATATCGTCGAGCGCTATCAGGCAGGGTTATACCGTACCGCCTTTTACTATACCCAAAATGTTGAAGATGCTCGGGACATTACTCAGGAAATTTTCATTAAAGCCTACAATAACCTCTCAGGCTTCAAGCAGGCCTCCAAGTTTTCCACTTGGCTCTACCGAATTACTGTCAACCATTGTCTCGATTGGTGTCGAAAGAAAAAACCGCTTCTAGAAGATAATATTTGTTTTGATCACCTCTGTGATGAAGAAGGGAGTGCCGAAGAGCTCTTCATCCGCCAAGAAATTGCCTCTGAAGTGCAGGCTGCAGTCAGTAGCCTGCCGGCGATCTACAGCACCGTCCTGATCTTATATTATTTTGAAGATTTCAGTCCCCAACAGATCGCTGACATAACGGACACTCCCAAAAGAACAGTCGAAACTCGGTTGTTCAGAGGTCGCAACCTGCTAAAAGATAAACTACATCCTATAGTGTCGGGAGGTGAATGCCATGACTTGTTATCGAAGCTGGGACAACTGGCATAGCTATGTTAAACATAGTTTGAGCGAAGCAGAACGACAAAACATGGCTGCTCATCTAACGCATTGCTCTGAATGCAGGGATATTGTCGCAACTATCCAGGACACCACTAAAATCTTGGCCAAGAGTCGGGTAGTCATCAGCCCCCCTGCCTCAATCAAACTGAATGTGATGATGGCTATCGACAAAAATAGGTATAAGAAAACTAGCTCTTCCCACCTTTTCGAGATTAAAAATTGGGGAATCAGCATGGTGGCAGGAGGACTCCTCCTTTTAGCCCTTAACTTAACCTCCTTAACCCCCAATCTCGAAAGCCGTCAATTGGCAACAATAAACAGCCAAATTGGCCAGCAGATGGCGCATCCCTTCGATAAACTAAGTCAAGCTGCTTATGCTGCTCTGGTTAAGATGAAACAATCACAAATCTCCCCTAGGTAAAGAAGTAAAAGGAGGCAATCTCATGAAGTGCAAATACCATTCCTCTCAAGAAGCTCAGACCCTTTGCGAAAAATGCAAACAACCAATTTGTTCGGATTGTACAATTAAAGTAGATGACAAAGCCATCTGCCGTCCCTGTGTTCAACAAAATCTCTTTTCTGAACAGTCGATCTCTCGTAAGAGAACGTTCTCAGAGAAACTCATGTTTTTTTGTTTTAGCCTGATTCCTGGTGCCGCTCACATGCATTTGGGTCTTTTCCGCCGTGGTCTGCAGTTAATGATCATCACTTTTGGTGGAGCTTCTCTGATTAGCTTTATTGGTTTGGATTTTATAATTCCTTTAGTGTTAATCCCCGCTTGGTTTTTCAGCTTCTTTGAAAGCTACCATTTAAGAAGACAAATTGAAAAAGGGCAAGTCATCCTTGACGAGGATCTCTTCGACCGCCAATTATTCGATTATACACCCCTGCTAAAAAATCGTCGTTTGATAGGGTCTACTGTAATTGTTGTGGGTATTTTAAGTCTTTTGCATGAGCTGGACCGTAATTCATTTTTGTTTCGCTTATTCGGAAACTTTAATTCTTATAACTTGATTCGGGGCAGCTTTATCCCTCTCTGTCTGATTCTAGCTGGTATTTACCTGATTTTAAAAGCGAAGCAACCTGCCAAAGTCATATCAGACATCTCTGAAAATCAATAATTAACTTAACCCCCTAAAACTCATAGGGGGTTAAGTTTGTGCTTTTTTCTAATCTGATTAGAGTTATTTTTTTAATGAGTGGTAAATTTTTCGTAACGTCGTTTGAATACTTCTTCTACAATGACAAATAATACATAACGGAGGTGTTTTTAATGTTCGATGATAAAGTTTTGACATGTAGAGATTGTGGTCAAGAATTTGTCTTCTCTGCGTCGGAGCAGGAGTTCTTTGCTTCAAAAGGATTCACCAACGAGCCGGGACGGTGTCCCCAATGCCGAGCTGCGAAAAAAGCCCAATCGGGGGGTGGCGGATATAACGCTAACCGTCAAGAACGCGAAATGTTTCCCGCCATTTGTGCTACATGTGGAGTTGAAACGACAGTACCCTTCCGACCCTCTGGTGAAAAGCCAGTCTATTGTCGGCAATGCTTCCAACCCCCTCCACGTAACAATTGGTAGACTCTCATTGCCCACAAAAAACCTCCCGAGTATATCCCGGGAGGTTTTTTTATTCCTAGCCTTCGTTTTCAAGGTCCTCTGTGGGTATAAAACGCAATGCAGCCGAATTAATGCAATAGCGCAAACCTGTAGGTGCAGGACCGTCATTAAAAACATGTCCAAGGTGGGCGCCCGTCTTAGTACTTATCACTTCTGTCCTAACCATAAAATGGCTCGAATCCTTCCTTTCCTTAACGACCTCTGGCTGAAGGGGTTTTGAAAAGCTCGGCCACCCACACCCAGAATCAAACTTATCCTGGGAACTGAAAAGAGGATCACCCGATATCACATCGACGTAAATACCACTTTTTTTATTATCCCAGTATTCGTTCTTAAAGGCTGGTTCGGTCCCTTTATTTTGGGTTACTTCAAATTGTAGGTTGGTTAGTTTTGCTTTCAGAAGTTCTTTTTCCATACCACTACTCCAGTGCTCTTTTAGAAAGGCATCCCTGCCTGACCCTTGACGGTACGCACTGTATCGTACGGGGTTTTTTCTATGATAGTCCTGATGATAGTCTTCTGCTGGATAAAACGTTGCAGCTGGAAGGATTTCCGTGACGATGGGGTCAATAAACCTGCCACTTTCCTCAAGAATCTTTTTAGATTCTAATGCCTCACGATGCTGGTCTTGATTATGATAAAAGATTGCCGTTTTATAAGGCTGCCCACGATCAAAAAACTGCCCCTGAGGGTTGGTCGGGTCAATCTGTTGCCAGTAAATCTCTAGTAACTTTTTATAACGAAATTGCTCCGGATCGAACGTAATTTGTACAGCCTCAAAATGCCCAGTCCCCTTAGAGCAGACGTCTTCATAGGTTGGATTAACCAACGTTCCTCCAGTGTAACCAGATACCACTTTGAGAATTCCTGGTGTTTCTTCAAACGGTTTCACCATACACCAGAAGCACCCACCAGCAAAGGTTGCAAGTTGAGATTCTTTATGATCTATATCCATCGCTACTAATCCATCCCTTCCCAAGAAGCTTGCCTTTCCGTTCTAATATGCCTGATCAATGCTCTTTTATTCAATATTGCTTTTGCTCTGATCACTCGTTTTGGCTATATACCCTTTAGCAACATGTGATGCATCGCAGAAGGGTTTGTTGCGCGATTTACCACACCGACAAAGCGTGACTTGATTTCTCACCGCATAGGTCGAACCGTCACAGGACTCAATGGGGATGCCTCCTCTTACCCAGATCGGTCCGCTAACCTTTTTGGCAGGGTCTTCAATAATTCCTATGGATGGGACGTAGGGTGGTTCAATCGCCTTCCCCGTCTTTTTATTCCAAGCGATCAGTCTCCCTGCTGGACAATCCCAAGCTCCCTGGATAGCGCTCGCTCGATATTCAGGGTTATAGGACTCTTCAGTAAGATCCCAAACCCCTCCTTCTTTTCGGTGACAAAAGCGAGCCAAAGCACATAATTTTTGGGCATCTGTAAGTATAAGATCTGGACCCTCGATTACTTCGGGATTTTCGAGATAATCCCCTCGACTAGCCGTCTCAGTACCATCATAGCCAATTTTTTGGTGAGTTCCGTCGCAATAGGGGCTGTTAGAGGATTCTCCACAGCTACATAGTGCAATATGCTCCTTGAGGGGAAAACAATCTTCCCCTTTCCATTTCACAGCATGTCCATGTTCATCTACCATGATAGTTTGCTTTGACATTGGAATGTTTCCTAATACCAGATACGGGCCATCTTTAACAATTTTTATCTTTCGGGTACATTTATCGTCAGACATATTGATGCCTCCCTTTATTTTGGTCATATTATCACTAGATTTTGCTTTTTAGCGCAAAAATTATTTAATGATTACATTTTCTTCGGGATTAATTATTAACTCTTTATCCTTCTTCTATCCGGAAGTTTCGGCCATTTCAGGAGTGGTCCTAATCGGTTATAGACCCAACGTGATTCCTTCGTTAACAGCGGCCCCAGTATGGCGAGAAGGAGCACATATAAGGCGGCAAATGGTTGCAACGCAGCTAATAATCCACCTGCTTTTGCAAGAGTGGCTAAAATAATTGAAAATTCACCCCTCGAAATAATTGTCAAACCAATATTCAGTGAGGCTCTGTAGGAGAGGCTTGCTTTCCTCCCTGCCCAAACCCCCGACACTACATTGCCTAAAAGGGTTAAGATAACTGCAGCTAGAGCAGGCCAAACTGCTCCACCCAAGGCAAAGGGGTCAATGCTTAGACCAAAACTAAAGAAGAAAAGGGCACCAAAGAAATCTCTAAAGGGAACAATTAAATGCTCTATGCGCTCGGAATGATCTGTTTCTGCCAGTACCAGACCAATTAGTAAAGCTCCGATGGCTTCAGCAATGTGCAGAGTTTCAGAAAATCCTGCAACCAAAACAAGCACCGCGATAATTACAAGCATAAAAGTTTCGTCGGAAGGAATATCCAACCAGCGGTCAAGTTTTGGAATCAACTTATGCCCCAAAAATAAAAAACCACCGATAAATAAAAGAGCCAATACTGCGCTTATTAGGATCTCTGAAATGGAAGTGGACCCTGCCAGAACCAAGCCGGAAACAACAGAAAAATAAACAGCCACAAAGACATCTTGAAACATCATCAAGCCCAAAATGATCTCCGTTTCATCATTAGCTGCCCTCTTTAAATCCACGATTACTTTCGCTACGATTGCACTGGAAGAAATGGTCATAATACCTGCCACAACCAGTATTTCCTTAACCGGCCAACCCAGCAGTAAAGGAAATATAATCGCTATGGCCAAGTTAATAACCATATAAATTGTTCCGGTTCTGATTATGGATGGCCCTGCATTCATTAGCCGTTTAATAGAAAACTCCAACCCCAGGGAGAACAAGAGAAACAGCACACCTAAACGTCCCATGAAGTCAATTAACGGGGCGCTGTTAATAAATCTAAAGTCAAGGACGCTTATATGAGGCGCTTGGGGGCCAACTACCATGCCAGTCAGAATTAGAATTGGCACAATAGAAATTCTGAGCTTACCGGCCAAAATTCCAGCACCTGCAATTAAAGCTAGTGCAAGTCCTATTTCCAGTATCAAATGCTCCATTACTGAATACTTCCGTGAGATAAGAGCTGCTTACACGCTTTAACCTGTTTCTTTTCACCAAGAATTACAACCGTAGCACCATTTCGAAAGGTTGCCTCGGGACCAGGATTAACTGTTTTACTCTGGTCATGGTCTACCATCGCGATAACAGTTCCTCCGGTAACCTGCCGAACACGCAATTCAGCGATGGTCTTGCCAACAGCATACGCTTCAGGTTCTAGTTTGTACCATTCTATAAGCATATCGCCAAAGGCAACGTCCACGGTTTCTAACGTTTGAGGGCGATAGGCCATCCCTCCGATTATTGCAGCGATAACCCGCGATTCTTCGTCATCTAAGGTTACCATCGAGATAGAATCATCTGGGTCCTCAAGGTAATAATGATAGATTTCCCTACGTCCGTCATCATGGACGATGACGACAATCTTGTCACCACTGCGGGTTTGGAGTTGAAACTTCTTGCCAATACCCGGTAAATCTATTTCTTTAATTAATTTCATTCTTAGCAACCTCCATTATTACACTAATAAAAAGGAAAGCAGTAATTTACTTTTCTTCTTATTAGCCTATACAATTCTGATTTTCCTGTCAACATTGCTCCCAAAAACACTGCTTGCCCTATACATGACCTTGCTACCTACAATCCCACCTGACTTGCGTAAACGTCAAATGTTTCCTTTACATTCTTTAGATTTGTGAGATAATTAGAATTGTAAAATGAATGTTCGTTCACTTATCTTGTTAAGTAAAACGAAAGGTGTGATCGTATGTCCCTGTTACTCAATCCGCAGAACTACGAAAGTCCGCAAATGGATGTGCCTTCTAAAGAAATCATGGCAAAGACAATCCGCTTCTTCGAGGACAAAGGTCTTACCAGCATCAAAGAAGATGACCAAGCAAGTCGTTGGTATACTGATTTTATAAAATTTATCAAAGCAGAGCAAATTTTTTCCACGCTTTTAACTCCTGCTGGATATGGTGCCCCGGACTCACGTTTCGATCTCAGCCGAGTCTGTGAATTCAATGAAATTAGTGCCTTTTATTCCCTGTCTTATCAATACACCTATCAAGTGACGATCCTTGGACTTGGACCGATTTGGATGGGCGACAACGAAAAGGCCAAACACTTAACGGCCCAGAAACTGATTAATGGAGGAATTTTCGCTTTTGGCTTATCCGAAAAGACCCATGGTGCTGACCTTTATAGCAATGAAATGACGCTAACTCCTACTAACGATGGCCACTTCCTGGCCAACGGTGGAAAATACTACATAGGTAATGCCAACATAGCTGCGCTAATCTCAACCTTTGCTAAATATAAGGATACTCAGGACTACGTCTTTTTTGTGGTTGATAGTCAACATCGCAACTACAAATTAATTAAGAAAATCTCAACCTCAGGGGTTCGCCCAGCCTATGTGGGAGATTATGAGCTCATTGAATATCCTATTACTTCAGATGAGATCCTTTCTAGCGGTCCACTAGCCTGGGATTCTGCCCTTTCGACCGTGAACATCGGTAAATTTCAACTCGGTTTTGCTTCAATAGGAATTTGCACTCATGCTTATTATGAAGCCCTGAACCATGCTTCTAATCGAGTTTTATATGCTAAAAAAGTCACAGACTTTCCTCATATACAGAAAATCTTTACGGAATCCTATGCTCGCTTGATCGCTATGAAACTGTATGCTCTCAGAAGTTTAGATTATTTCCGATCTGCTTCTGACGAAGACAGGCGCTATTTACTCTTTAATCCGATTCAGAAAATGAAGGTAACCACTCAAGGTATGAAAATTATTGAAATGCTCCTCGATGCTATAGCCGCTAAAGGGTTTGAACAGGACACTTACTTCGAGACCGCCATCCGCGACATTGGAATGATTCCTCGATTAGAGGGTACGACCCATGTCAATATTGCCCTGGTCATCAAATTTATGAATAACTATTTCTTCAACCCACTGGAGTATCCCGCAATCCCCAAGCGCGATGACCCCGCCGACGACTCCTACCTTTTTCGTCAGAAGGCAGGAAAACTTGCGTCTGTCCGTTTCCCTGACTACCATTTGGCTTACGAAGGAATTCAAGTCACTAATGTATCTATCTTCCAAGAACAAATTGAACTGTTCCGTTCCTTCTTAGAGCAGGCCAGTCCTAGTCCTGAACAGTCAAAAAACATTGACTATATGCTCGCTTTGGGTGAGATGTTCACCTTGATTGTTTACGCGCAGTTGATCTTGGAGGATTCCAAACTCCATCCCATCTCTTCGGCTTTACTCGATGAGATTTTCAACTTTTTAGTGCGTGACTTTGCTCAATTTTCTTTGACTCAGATTTCTAATTTTAACAACTCAGTGAAACAAGAAGAATTTTTGCAGGCCATGATGAAAAAACCAAGTCTTAGTCCGGCAACTGTCCAAACGCTTTGGGAAACGGAAGTAAAACCTTTAGTTGGGGTTTATCAAGGATAAACCTTATTTAACTTACTTAACCTTATATAACCTTACTTAACCCTTATTTAATCCGTCGTAATTTAGCTTGTCCCTTAGGTTTGGACAACGGATAAATTTCGGACACTTTTGATTGCTTACGATCCTGTGACTTGGTGCGACGATTTCCTGACCAATAAATATAAAACAAAATAATTCCTAAAGCAGCAATAACCGTAAGATAGCCCATTAGCACTCACCCTTCAGAATTTATACCCTTTACTGTATAAGCATATTATTCACTGTCACTAAAAAGCACCCTTGGGAGTAAAGTCCCTGGGGTGCTTCGCTTGTCTTATTCGTACTGAACGGCAGCTCCCACTGTTCCTGGGCCCGTATGAACCCCAATGACCGGCCCCACCTGAGTAAAAGCCGTTGTTGGCAGTTGAAAGGCATTCTCCAAAGTTTCTTTCAGATATTGGGCAGCCTGAAGTGCAGCCCCGTGAACTAATACTAAACGGATGGGTTTCCTGCCCTTAGCCAAATCTCGAAAGGCTAAGGCCAAACTATCTAAGGCCTTCTTCTGGCTATGTGCTTTGCCATAGGTATGATAGACTCCGTCGTCCCCAACTCTGACAATTGGCTTAATATTTAATAGCGATCCCATAAAACCTTGAACCCTTCCAATTCTTCCCCCTTTTTGCAGATACTCCATCGTGTTTAAGGTGAAAAGAGTCTCAACGTTCTTCCTGACCTTGGCGAGGTTATCCAGAATCCAAGCGACATCCTGGCCTTTTTTAATATTTTGTGCTGCCTCCATTAACATTAGACCCATCCCTAGACTTAATGTCTTTGAATCGACAAGGTGAACTTTTTCTTTGAATTTCTCTTTGGCTAAAAAGGCGGAATTAAACGTGCCACTAAGGGCCGATGATACATGCACGGATATTATCTCTTGATACTCCTGAAGTAACGTAGTGTATAGCCGGCCAAATTCCTCAGGCGTTGGTTGTGACGTCTTGGGGAGCTCACCTCCCTCCGCTAAACGACGATAGAATTCTTCACAACTTAGCTCATTACCGGAATATTCCTGATCTCCGAACCTAACTTTCAATGGAACGACATGAATATCATAGTCTTTTTTCATCTCATCGGTTAGGTCAGCAGTACCATCGGTTACAAGGGCGATCTTTTTCATATGAAAACCTCCAGTTATATGACTTTCTACCTATTTCTTCATCATTCGGTATAATGTACGAATTTCCTCCACTCTCAGGAAAGAAATTTTAGTATTGCCAAAAAGAGGCTGGAAGCAATGCTTCCAACCTCTTTTATTGTAGGCTATTTCTTTTCGTCAGCTTTTTCAGGTTCGTACCCATGTGCTAATGCTTCATCATAATAATCGAAAACTTTATCCTGCAAAATGGCTACGCAATCTGGACAAACGCAGTGACATACTTTTTCTGGTTGCCCTTCCTCAGTCGGAGCGTAAGAACAAAACGCAAAGACATCCGTGGTTTTACCACATACTTCACAGGTTTCACAAGGAATCTCGGGACTTAGGTTTTTCTCAATATGATCAGCGCAGCTTGTACAGGTGCAATAGCAGACCTTTTTTTCTCCTTCCTCTGTTTGCTTAGTTTTACAGAAGGAGAAAACACCGTCAGTTGTGCCACAATAAATGCACTCTGTACATGAGATTTCTTGATTCTTGTCCATCGCGATAAGCCCCCTTTAAATTTGATCTATTCGTAACCACCGAAGCCTCGATGTTCAACTTTAGTTGAACGAGTTCACACGGGATTACCGTTATTTCTCCTTCAATGAAGCATGCAAATTAACGGGTTCTGAGATTTAGCGATATTTCTTTGAGTATCGCGAAGGAGTGATCGATACTCGCTGTTCCATCCCCATTAATTAGGCAGCAACGGGATGGGGCTAACCAAGATCGGTCAAATAAGATATCATCATCTAATCCATGCTGATTGAGAAACTTCCATAATTGAAGCAGACGATCCGTTAGTGAATCGGCACTCTCCGCAAATAATTCACTCGTCAAAGTGGGAGTGATACCCCAGGATATGATACCCCCGCGACGTAAAAACGCTTTCACTTCATCGACATAACGCACCAGGATGTGTCCCCAACTGAAAGCATCCACCGAAAGAATATCGAGGTTTGCATTTAAGAGAAAAGCCCAATCAGGATTACCACATAGATGAACCCCCTTAGGTCCGGGCAGTTTAGACAAGAATGCTCCATATTCTACTTGGGCCACTTCATAAGTGTAGGCACTCAGCGAGTTAAAAATCATTTCTAATCCAGGTTCATCTAACCAAACAAAGGGGTTCGGATGAACTTTTTTCAGTTGGTCATATTGCCAGGTTATTTTTTGTTGGAGAAAGTCGTACAAAATCTCGCGAACAAAATCATTATAGATCATGGGTTTGCGTTCTTCATCACATATTTTAAGCCCAAAACTGATCGGGCCAACAGTCTGCCCATGAATCAATTTATAAGAAGAAAGATCGGACGCCAAAAATCCCCTAAACGCTGCAGACGATTCGACTGACAAGGCAAAGTGGTCAGGAACGACACTTTGTTCAAGATATTCATCGATTTCCTGGGCAAAGCGTTCGGAGGAGAAAAAGAGACTTCTTTTCACATTGTCAACGATTATGCCTGGGAAATGTTCAGCAAACTGAGCATACATATCTTCCTTGAATCGAAAGTGAGGTAATTGTGGCCAAAAAGGTATATCTAAACTAAGCGCTAACTTCTGAGCATCTAGTAAATTTGTATGAGGCAAAATACCCATGGCTGTCGTTAAAGCTTGCCCTGGAAGCATGATGTTTACTCCTTTCTATCTGAATAATTCCTTAATTTCCTATCTCTTATGATATCAAACTCACAGCCAACATTTCGTGATTTGGAACACACAAATAGCAATATCATTGCTCGTGTGCATGCTCTGTGCTGCGCCTTCTAACTGAAGAAAATTTCCTGAATTTAACGTGTTTAATTGCAAGCAGATTCCGCAGACTAATAACTGAAACTCAAAATCAGCGTGAAGAGGAGAATATCTATGAAAAAACAATGTAAAGTAATTGCTCAAATTCTATTTGTAACTTTTTTTATCATAACAAGCTCTCCAGTGCTTGTTATGGCTCAAACTCAATTTAGTCGAACTAATGTCCCTGCGCAGATTTCCATTACAGTCTCAGCCGCGAACGTTCGGTCCGGCCCAGGGACTAACTTTCTGAAGGTTGGTTGGGTGAACAACGGTCAGGTTGTTGATTGTATCGGTAAAATCGGAAGCTGGTGGGTTGTTCATTTAGAAAATGATGTTGTCGGCTTAATCTCTGGAGGTCTTGCCAAAGCGTACTACCCTCCATCAGCACCGACCCCAACACCTACTCCCACTCCTACTCCAGTACCTACTCCAGTACCTACTCCTACCCCAACACCTGCTCCTGCGCCACAAGTCGGGCTCACTGCAGATCAACAGCTGATGCTTGACCTAATCAACCAAGAACGTTCTAAAGTAGGGGTAGTCCCTCTTAAAATCGATGCTCAACTACAAAAGATGGCCCAAGTGAAATCAGATGAGATGGTTGCAAAATCTTACTTCAGCCATACTTCCCCTACTTATGGTTCCCCTTTTGAGATGATGAAGAAATTTGGGATTACTTATTCTACAGCTGGTGAAAATATCGCCGGGAACTCGTCCGTCGAAGGAGCACATAAAGCTCTTATGAACAGCCCCGGCCACAAAGAAAATATCCTTAAATCGTCGTTCAATTATGTTGGCATCGGGATTACGCCAAGTCCAACGTATGGAAAGGTTTTCTGCCAAGCTTTTATCGGACGATAGGTTATAAGGCGTCCAGACATGGGCGCCTATTTTTCAGATTAATACCTAATCACAGTACCCTTTTTGTTTTAGTTTTGTAATATGTTCCTTCAAAATGGCCTCCAGATTTATGCCATATTGCTCTTCAAGTACAAACATCATTGTGACGGCTGTCTGAGCCACATCGACCAGTTCTCTCGCCACCATCTGCATGGCTTCCTCTTCTTCGAAACGTTGTAGCTCTCCACTAAGTCCTCTGAATTTACCGATAGCCTGAGCTAACTCCCCGGATTCCTCCATGATCTTCAAGGCTGTCCCTTCCAAAGAAGGACTTAAGCGGTTCAAGCGAGGGAGGGTTACTGTTTTGGAAACGCGCGTTGTTTCGCTCAGCGTTCTATCTATGGTCATTCTCCACGCCTCCTAACTCTTTTTGCAAAGTTCACCTGTTATAGCATTCTAGCCTGAAGTACGCTGCAAAGCAAGGAATAGCCAAATGTAAAGCAAAGGCGACCACCATGCGGGGGTCGCCTTTGCTAACCTTTAACTCAAGCACCTTGTAGTTGTCCGACGATAGACTTTGCTTGACCACGCTTAGACAGCCATACTCCCTCAACGGTTTCTCTGAAAGATAGAGAAAGGCTCTCCTTAGGAAAGAATACTTCAATAGCTTCAAACTGTCGATGGCTCATATGCACTCTATTTCGTCCTTCATGTTTTGCCACATATAGAGCATCGTCCGCTATTTTTATAAAATCTACTATTGAATCAAAGGGCTGGGGAATGATCTCTGCGACCCCTAGGCTAATTGTAACACAGTCAGCAACTCGCGATTGATCATGTTTCATGGCTAACTTCTCTATACATCTTCGCATCCTCTCGGCCACTCGTAATGCGCCTTGCTTATCTGTATTAGGTAGCAAAGCAATGAATTCCTCACCGCCATAACGGGCAACTAAGTCATTCGGCCGTTTGAGGCACGAGACAAGAGCTTTTGCTACGAGAGTTAAACAATCATCCCCTTGAAGGTGACCATAAGTATCATTATACGCTTTAAAAAAGTCTATATCTGACATAATTACTGATATCGGTTGTTGTTCTCGGATTGCGTTTTTCCAATTCATATCAATAAATTGATCAAAGGTACGGCGGTTCGGGATTCCTGTTAATCCATCAAGCGCAGAAATGCTTTCTAAATGACAGTTAACTTCTTTAAGTAGAAGTAATTCGTTGACCTTAGATTCAAGTAATTTTGCTTGGCTTTTCAGGAGCTTTTTTTGTTGATATAGATCTAGGAATACCCTGACTTTACTTCTCAGGATAACAGGTTCAATCGGTTTTAGTAAATAATCAACAGCACCCACCTCGTATCCCTTGAAGACAGACCATTGATCGATGCTGTTAGCGGTAATGAAAATAATTGGGATTACTTTAGTCCTTACGCTTCCCCTCATCCGTTTAGCTAATTCAAAGCCATCCATTTCCGGCATTAACACATCCAGTAGAACGAGCGCAAACTCATAGCTCTGCATCATGTTCAATGCTTCGTTTCCTGATCTGGCCGTCATAATATGACAGTCAATTGTTTCAAGCAAGCCCTTTAATACTAGTAAATTATTCGGCTTATCATCTACAATTAAGATATTGCTCCGTCCATCACTCATAGAATCTCTAATCACATTAGCCATCACATTAGTCATTGTATTTGACCTCGCTTTTCATCCTTCTAGTCTGTCCTATAAAGGCAATTCCGATAAGGTCTCTGTAAGCCGCATCCGATTCCTCTTCTGAGGCCCTATCACAACTGCCCGTAACCCATTTCTAACCCGATGTCATTGAACTAATTAAGTTAAATTTAATTCTCTAGTTCTATATCGGAGGACTCTCACAAAAGCTTTAGAGAATAATTATTATTCCCCACCGAAGTCCCGATGTTCAACTTTTATTGGACGAGTCACTTGTAATAAAAGAAAAAGAACCGCAATTGTATCTATTCCAACCAACGAGAGAACCCGCCTGTGGCGGGTTCTCTCGTTGGTTACATATCAATAACACACAGTATATTACTTCGTTTTGCGATCTACTAGCGTTTGGAGTGGTTCTTTAAGAGTAAGGAACTCAACTGCTTTTGTCGTTGAATAGTCCTTGATTATAATTCCTGGTTTTGGTATTTTGTCATTAATAATTTTTTCAATTTCTTCTTTAGTTACTCCCCAATCCATTAATTCTTGAAAGGTAGTGTTCCCTTTTATAACCCTGTCAGTGACTGGAGTTTCAGAAGGTGAAGGTGTAGGTGTACCTGCAAGTTCAGAAACTGGGGCTGTTGCTGACACGGCCGGTAAATCAACCGAATACTTTTCAATGGATTTTATTTGTTCCTCCGTTAGTTTTGCTTTTGCTTTTAATATTTCTACAGCGGCTTTAGGAAGATAGGTTCCTTCCTCTACCTTTAGCGGAAGACCTTTATACAAGGCAACAAAGTAACGGACAGAGCCTGTACCCACTTCCTTTCCTTCCTCTTTAAGTGCGACATAAATTCCTTCAAGTCCTTTACACTGGAAGGCGGCAAAGCTAGACGGGTCTTGTAAGCCGAAAGCCTTACCTAAATCTTCAAGGGGGATCCCAAAAGCATTGGAAATATCATCGAAGGTATAGGAACCGCGGATGTCTGCCGGATCAGATTGACCCTCAAATTCTCCGCCCTTGTAGGTGGCAACAACTTTATCATTGGTAGTTTTCCACAAATCCAGCACTGTTGTTAATGCAATACCGCCGAAAATTAATACCAAGGTTATAACGGCGACATGCAGCGATTTTAGTTTCATTGCTTCGCTCCCCCTTTTATGGACAGTTCCACCGTTTCGGCGACAGGGCATGCATTTTCAGACGTACACTTCATGCAACTGATACATTGATGGCTAAGGACAGCTGTTCCGCTAGAAACAGAAATATTCATAGGACAGACCTGGTCACAGGCTTTGCAATCAATACAGCTTGAGGGTGTACGACGCACCTTGAAAATCCTGAACAGATTGAAAATGCCTAATACAGCTCCATATGGACAAGCATACTTGCAATATGGCCGTTCTACAAAAAGAGAAAGCGTGATGGTTACACCAAGAATGATCAGAGCAGTCATGCTTACTTCATCTGACCAGAACTGGAAGAGAGCAAAATAGGGGTCTATATCCTGAAACATTAGCTTAGCTGTAGTAGCTGTTACATAAACAACCCAAGCTAGGATAATATACCTTATATATCGAAAATATACATCAATTTTTACTGGAACATAGTGGTTGTATTTTTTGCCAAAGATCTTGCGTCCGATCTTTCCCGTCCATTCCTGAAAGGTTCCGAAAGGACATACCCACCCGCAAATGACCGGCCCGAAAGCAATGGCTAATAGAAAGGCAATTAGCATTAAAATGAAGGCTGATTCATGGATTTTTTGGATTAAGGTACCAACCGTCACAAACTTATAAATAGAAACGACTCCGCCAAAAGGACAGATAGCGTGGAGTGAAGCTTGGGATAAAAATGGAATTGCCATACCGGCCTCTTCTAGTACTTTATTGAGGCTGATCAGTGCTACTAGGACAAAGAAAAAGCTTTGTACAGCGCTACGATACCAAGGTTTAGGCTTTTTTATTGTCCTTGGGACGGGGGAGGGTTTTTTTATTAGAATTTGCTGTTGCATAGATCTGATGACTCCCTTTCCTTAATTATTCTTTTCCTATTTTCTTTAAGTCTTGTATTTTAAGTCAACGTTAATTTTTTAAAGAATATCACTAAATTGTGACAAAAGTTTGTTAAATAATAAAAATAACTGAAGTTTCGGCGGACCGAAACTTCAGTTTATATGGGCTTAGTCCTAGCATTACCTACTGCTTAAGAATTTGAATTTGACCTTCGTAATCGTAATTCCCTTTATTGATTTCCATACCCTTTGGAACCCGAATATAGATAACCTTCCTCCCATAACTGTTATACGTCGCTTTTACGGACTTTATACTTTTCAATTGTTCTACTGTAAAATCGGTAGTAAATTGTTTGAAATCAAATCTCTGTTGCTGACTAGCTTCTAAGGACAATGTCCCGTTTTGAAGTGTGACGATAGGGGGTGAGACTAGTTTTGTCACTTCGATCCCTCTAGAGATTTGAATTGAAGTATACGTTACCTTGCATTATTCGGCCATTATGATAGTGTTATTCTAGATTGGCAGGCATCCTCTGGTATATAAGTTAAATTAGCTCTGATTAGAGGTTTGCTTTGCATAGGTTTATATCATTAATATTGTTAATTAAGAAAGTTGGTTAGTGCAATGGCAGCAAAGACATGGACTATCCAGGATTCGAAACGAAAGCCTGGTAATACTGTAGAATTTTCCTTAGTTAACCCTCAGCAAAAATCCGTTCCAGTAGTCGCGACCTACACGAACGACAAGTTTGTAAATGCTGTAGGGGCAGACAGCTTACCCGACTACATTATGACGGATATGCAAAAATACCTCGTGAGCCTCTCTGTTTTTCGGTGTCGATGTGTGGGATTATGTAAATACTGCCTCAAGCCGGCAGGAGAAGGGTCTGCGTTCTCAAGTTTAGGGGTTTGTAAACACTACGCTGGTCTGGCAAGTAACATATCTGCCGGGGAAATAACTATGAAGAATAATCCTAAAGGGTACAAGGAAATGGACCGCTGTAAACTCGCTGTCACCAAATGAACTGTTCAACTCAACGATTGGATAAAGCTAACCCCTATTTTCGTGGGTTCACTCGCTATATTGCTTAAAAACCAGATGTTTAAGACAAGTTTTTGATATATAGTTATTTGAAATGAAAGTTTAAAAGAAGGCCGTTTGCATTTTTTTGCAAACGGCCTTCTTCTGTCCTGTCATACTATTTTTTATTGTTACTAACTAAGTCTTTTTGGA
Source organism: uncultured Desulfosporosinus sp. (assembly GCA_927405585.1). Taxonomy (GTDB): domain Bacteria; phylum Bacillota; class Desulfitobacteriia; order Desulfitobacteriales; family Desulfitobacteriaceae; genus Desulfosporosinus. Next base: position 40,888 of record CAKMJS010000076.1, on the reverse strand, counting down.
TAATTGGCAAATGAATCTTTAACCTTCCAACGGTTGAAGGCTTACTCAAATAAATGGCAGGCGACCCAATGGTTGGGTGAAACCTGTTTGAGTAATGGCTCTTTAAGTTTGCACTGATCAAGCTCCTTAAAGCAGCGGGAACAGAACCTACAACCGGCGGGCGGGTTGATCGGACTAGGTACATCGCCCTTTAGAATAATGCGTTCTTTTTTCTTCTCTGGATTCATGATCGGAATCGCGGAAAGCAAAGCCTGGGTGTAAGGGTGCAAAGGGTTAGAGTAAAGCTCCCGTTTCGAAGTGATCTCCACCATCTTGCCCAAATACATTACGCCCACCCGGTCGCTAATATGCTTGACCACGTTCAGTCCGTGGGCTATGAATAGGTAGGTCAGGCCGAATTCCTTTTTTAAATCCACCAGAAGATTTAACACTTGGGCCTGAATGGAAACATCCAGAGCGGAAACCGCTTCATCACAGACAATCAGTTTTGGTTCCACCGCAAGAGCACGGGCAATGCCTACACGCTGCCTCTGTCCGCCGGAAAACTCGTGCGGATAGCGGTTGCGCTGGTGCTGAGCCAGACCTACACAGTTGAGAAGATAGATGACACGTTCTTCCACTTTATTGGCGGGAAGCAATTGATTGATGATAATCGGTTCTGCAATGATGTCTCCCACCGTCATTCTGGGATTTAAAGAGCCATAAGGATCCTGAAAAATCATCTGAATATCCTTGCAATAGCTTCTGCGCTGCTTATCATTTAATGCAGTTAGTTCTTTACCTTCGAAGACTATTTTGCCATGTGTGGGGCTGTGGAGATTGACGAGAATTTTACCTAGGGTTGTTTTTCCGCAACCGGATTCGCCGACCAGTCCAAACGCTTCCCCTTTGTTAATTGTAAAAGAAACGTCATCAACCGCTTTTAAAACGATAGTCGGCTTGCCAAACAAGTTGGTATCGAGGATAAAATGCTTAGAAAGGTTCAGTATTTCCATTAATACTTCATTCATTTTGCGCATGCCCCCCTTCACTGACTACGTCATATAAAAAGCAGCGCACCTTATGGCCGTCAACATCTTGAAGTTTCGGCATTTCTTGGCTACAGCGTTCTAGGCAGCGGTCGCAACGGTCGGAAAAGGGACAGCCTCGAGGCATACGCAAGGGATTGGGCACCATGCCCTTAATCATATATAAAGGTTCATCGCTTTCATCATCAATCTGCGGAATCGATTGTAGCAAGCCCACAGTGTAAGGGTGCAGCGGACGGGCAAACAGGCTCTTCACATCGGCTTCCTCTACAATTTTACCGCAGTACATCACGATGACGCGGTCAGCAGCTTCTGAAACCACGCCCAAATCATGGGTAATCAGCAGGACCGCCATACCGAACTTCTCTCGCATCCGATATAAGAGCTCCAAAATTTGGGCCTGTATCGTCACGTCCAGCGCTGTAGTCGGTTCGTCCGCAATCAGCAGGTCAGGCCCGCAGGAAAGCGCCATGGCGGTCATGACCCTCTGACGCATGCCGCCACTCATCTGGTGGGGATAATCGTTGGCCCGCTCGGCCGGAGAGGGTATACCTACCGTATCCAGCATTTCTATGGTCCGCGCTAGTGCTTCTTTCTGAGAAACCTTCATATGGGTCATGATGCTTTCCATAATCTGGTCTTTAATGCGCCAAACCGGATTCAGAGATGTCATCGGTTCTTGAAAAATCATCGAAATCCGGTTGCCACGGATCTTTTGCAGTTCCTTTTGACTCAATTTATTCAAATCCTGAGATTTGAACAAAATTTCTCCTCCTGCAATCCTGCCAGGGTTCTGTAAAAGTCCCATAATGGAAAGGGCGGTCACACTTTTCCCTGAGCCGGATTCGCCGACAATCGCTAGAATTTCACCCTCATCTATGGTAAAACTGATGTCATCGACTGCACGAACAGTGCCACGTTTCAGTTTAAATTCCGTACTCAAAGCTTTTACTTCCATCAACATCCTATTCACCGCCCTTATTTAATTCTGGATTTGGGATCAAGTGCATCCCGCAACCCGTCGCCCAACAGATTAAAGGCCAATACGGTCATAGTGATGGCAATCCCAGGAAAAATCAGAGTGTAGGGTGCGTTAAATATAAAACCCCTTGCTCTGCCCAGCATATCGCCCCACTCGGCGAATGGCGGCTGAACACCCAGACCCAAAAAGCCAAGAGCTGCAGTATCCAGAACAGCTGTAGAAATACCCAGGGTGGCTCTAACGACAATTAAGGAAATGATATTCGGCAAAATATGCTTCATAATAATCCGACTATCACTGCTCCCGATGACCTTGGCCGCTTGAACGTAATCATTTTCTTTGACGGATAGTATACTAGCACGTACGATACGAGCATACTCCGGAATTGACACCAGACCGATGGCGATGACCGCTTTGTCAATGCCCTTCCCCAAGGCCGCCATAAAGGCAATGGCCAGCAAAATGGATGGGATGGCTAGCATCATATCCATAACTCGCATGATGATTGCATCTGTCCTTCCACCACGGTACCCCGCGATCGAACCCAGTAGAACGCCGGTGGAAAGCGAGATTGAAACCGCAGCAACCCCCACGAACAGGGATATCTTCGTCCCATCAAGGATTCTGCTGAACAGGTCCCTACCCAATTGGTCTGTTCCAAACCAGTGCTCGGCGTTCGGCCAGATAAAGCTTTTGGTCATGTCGGAGTGATTGGGATCATAAGGTAAAATCTGTTTCCCCAGCAGCCCGCTCACCCAGACGGAAAGAGCAATCAGCACAAGAAAGCAGATGATAAAAAGACCGACGACAGCAGCCTTGTTCTGCCTGAGCGTTTCCCACATTTCTTTCAGCTGCGATTCTGGTTTTTCCACGTATTCTGCAGCCTGTATCAGATTTCCATCTGAGTTTGAACTATATTTTTTCCCCATACAAGCTACCCCTTTACTTTCGAATATTTAATACGCGGATCAAGGAACGCATAGATCACATCAACGATTAAATTAACCATCACAAATATGGTAGCGATGAGCAATACAACACCTTGCACCACAGGAAAGTCTGACTTTAGAATGCAAGTCACGGTATAGGCACCAATCCCTGGCCAGGAGAACACCGTTTCCGTTAGCACGGCGCCACCGAGGAGGCTACCAAGCAATAGACCTATGACCGTGACAATGGGAATCAGTCCGTTGCGCAGCGCGTGCTTGCGGATCACCCTACCCTCCGAAATTCCTTTCGCTCTCGCGGTACGTATATAATCCTGCTGCAAAGTATCTAGCATGCTGGAACGAGTCATCCTCGTAATAATGGCCATGGAATACATAGCCAGGGCAGTGGCCGGCAACACCAAATGTTGCAAGGTGTCGGTAAAAGCGTCCATATCGCCTGCAATTAGGCTATCGATCATATAAAAACCGGTAACAGCTACTGGCTGTAGCATTGGGTCGATTCTTCCATTCGAGGGAAGCCAGTGGAGCGTGCCTGAGAATAGTATAATCAGCAAAATACCAAGCCAGAAGATCGGCATGGAAACGCCGATCAGCGCGATCAGCATACCGATGTTATCGAAAATGGAGTTCTTTTTTACTGCGGAAATAACGCCAATTAGGATACCGAAAAACGAAGCGAGCACAATGGCCACCAAGGCCAGCTCAATCGTGGCCGGAAAGCGGGCAAAAATCTCTTTGCTAACAGGCATCTTGGTATAGTAGGAGGTACCAAGATCACCGGTTAGTGCGCCTGTAATAAAATTAAAATACTGCAGGTAAACCGGATCGTTCAGTCCGTTGGCCTGTCGCCAAGCCTCTGTAGCCAGTTGGGTTGCATGTTGGCCTAGAACGATCGGAGCTGGATCTGGAGAAAAAACACGCATTATAAGGAATACAATAATGGAAACGCCAATCAGCACGGGGATTAACATGAGGATTCGTTTAAGGATATAATTGAGCATCGGCAACAACCTTTCAACGTTAGGTACTCTCCATCCGGCGAGAAGTTCCTCCTGAAGCTACACCGTCATGTGGTAGATAGTGGATTTTTCCTTTTGATATAAAGAAAAAAACAAAACCGGGAACCGGTATGAAACCGGTTCTCGGCAGTCTAAAATTAATAACACTCACTAACTAGGGTTTATTTCTTTCCAACACCGACTAAAGGTGTAATACCGGTCATATGGAAATAGAAATTCGTGATATTTGGTCTGTAGGCGCACAGTGTTTGAGCGTGGGAGATTGGAAGCCATGCAGCATCGGCAGCGGCAACCTTTTCCATTTGGGTGTAAATGGCATTGCGCTCAGCACCAGCAGGAGTTTCCAAACCCTTAGCAATTAATTTGTTGAATTCGTCATTTTTGTAGCGTGCAATATTCATGGTGGGGTCTTCGTGAGATAACAGATACATAAAGTTATCTGGATCTCCGTTATCCCCAATCCAGCCGTAGAAGGCAATATCATAATCGCCTGCTTTAATTTTTTCCTTATATGTTGTCCAGTCATAGGAATCGATCGTGACAGTAACGCCGACTTTAGAGAGGTAACCTTGAATAGCTTCGGCAAGGGTCTGCCCGGTAGCGGCATTATACGGTCTCGGATTGGTATAGGCGATCATGTGTACCTTAGTCAATCCAGCTGCTTTTATGGCTGTTGCAGCTGCTGCCGCATCATAGGAAACTTGAGCGATGCTCTTGTCATAACCTTCCATAAAGGTCGGTAGAACGGAATTCGCTGGTTCGGAATAACCCTGATATAGGCTCTTGACCAGTTCCGGAACATTAATGGCCTGAGAAACAGCCTTACGAGCCTTGGCGTCATTAAAAGGCGCTTTGGACGTGTTATAAGCCATGTAATTGACATTCATACCTGGAGCTTGGAAGATTTTGTTGCCCCCATCTGTGATTTGTTTAACCACAGTTGCATCAATACCATCGATCATATCTGCCTCACCGTTGTTCAGAGCAACAACGCGTGCGGAGTTATCTTTAATGAATTTGAAGATAACATTTTTGGTTAGGGCTTTGGTTCCCCAGTATTCATCATTGCGGACGAGGATAATGTTTTCATCCTTCGACCATTTGACAAATTTATACGGTCCTGTACCGACCGGTGCCTGGTTCACGTTGTTTTTACTGTCTGTTAAAGCCTTGGGGCTAACAATTGGTGCACTCATAACCATGGCCAGATTGGCGAGGAATGGTGTGCTAGGAGCTGTCAAATTGACTTTTACGGTATTTTTATCCACAACCTGGACATCTTTCACGGAGCCATACACAAACGATCCGTAAGCCATATCTGCTGTCACCAGTGGTGGAATTTGGCGGTCGATGTTAACTTTTACGGCTTCCGCATTAAAATCAGTGCCGTCATGAAATTTTACACCCTCTTGCAGATGGAAAGTATATGAAAGTCCATCGGGGCTTACCTCCCAACTTTTAGCCAGGGAGGGCTCCACCTTTGTGGAATCCTTGTTGTACTGTAAAAGCCCATCATAAATATTGATCATTACCTTAGCCGACTCACCATCGTCGACGAGTGCTGGATCTAGCCCTCTAGGCTCTGCACCTTGTGCATAAATCAGGGTATCGGTGGCTTGTGGTTTGGTGTCGGTAGCTGCTGGTTTGGTGTCGGTAGCTGCTGGTTTGCCGCATCCGGTCATGGTAACACCGACGACAGCAACTGCTAGAGCAAGAGCCAGAATTTTTTTCATTTTTCTCATTTTCTTCCTCCTATTTTTTTTTGATTGGAATGTATTGCATAAGTTCTGCAATTTATAATACCAACCATGATTATATTTCCTTATTATAGCAAAAGGATTAGACTAACTAAAGAAATAAAAAAGAGAAAAAGTACAATAGATTATTAAGGTTTCGAATCTTAAGGAAAACCCCCTTAGGGATTCCCTAAGGGGGTGATGATTCAAATTAAATCCAACAATATCGATTTTTTGGTCTTCCTATTTTTTGATAACTAGGAATTGAGCGCACCTTGCCATTTTGAACAAGATACGTAAGATATCTATAAACTGTAGGAACGGCTAACGATAATTCTTTCGAAATCTCCTCCACTGTGGAAGGTTGCTTACAATCCGAGAGATGTCGTTCAATATAGGTCAGGGTCGTTTCGCTAATCCCTTTGGTTACAAACACTTCGTATTGCATTTTTGAGGTTACTTGAACAGTCTTTGTCATATCCAACAACCGCTTATGCAATTGAACGCGAGCAATCAAATCCGGCGCTTTGACAGGTTTAAGTGCGAAATCAGTGGCTCCTGCATCCAGAAAACGATCGGCAATTTCCTGCCTTTCGTCTACGGTGAGTACAAGAATAGGTATCTGCTGATTCTGTTCCCGAATCAGGCGAACCGTTTCTAAACCATCAATTTCAGGCATATGATAATCCACTAAAATGATATCGGCTCCATGGTTGAGGAACCCTTTAATTCCCTCTCTCCCATTAGGATAGGCTATGGGATCCCATCCAGCAAACGTAAATATTTCACTTAACGTATAGCGCAGGGACTGATCATCATCCATAATTACAATTCTCATTGGCTTTCTCCCAGTGGCAGGGTTATCCAGACCTTCGTCCCCTGCCCTACTTCACTTTTTATATTAACGGATCCTTCGTGTCCTTCTGCAACTTTTCGCACAAAAGCTAAGCCAACCCCGGGATGGTTTTTCGTGCTGTATCCGGTCTTCCAGATTCTTTTTACATCATTTGCCGAAATACCGCATCCGTTGTCTTCTACTTCTATTTCTACGACGTTTTTTGAAGTTTTGGCGCGTAAAACTACCCTTCCGTTCTCCCGCTCCTGAATGGCATCCAACGCGTTATCAATTAAATTTATGATTGCTCTAGTCAACCTAATTTTATTAATGTAAAGACTTGATTGAGGTTCTCCCTCTAATTCAATATCCACCGCTGAATTCGTCCCGCTTAGACGACTAGCTCGAATATAATCGATTAGTTCTTTAAGCTCACACCAGTTCTTTCGATCCTCATACAAAATTTCTGAAACCATTTTGCTCATTGAATTAATAGAACCATAGATAGTTTGACAGTATTCTCGCATCTTAGGATCCGGCCATCGTAGTTCCATCAATGAAACCAGTCCTTCGATTGTAGCAAGCGGAGTTTTAAGGTCGTGGACAAGATGGAGAACTTCGCGTCCTGAACGAGATTCATTGGCTTCAAGTTGGGCACGGTGTAGGTCCTGAGAAATGGCCCATTTCTCCATATATAAAATCAAGTAAATCCATAAAGTGATTGCACTAGCCACGAAGATAAAAAACAACACATTTGCATACAGCTCGAGAACCTGGCCAAATCCAATTTGAATCGCTACCTGTTTTATTTTTATTGATAAAGAACCTTGTCCGAAACCATATGGAGTAAGAAAAGGAACTTGATTTAACCAAGCAACACCAAAAATCAATTGGGAGAAAACCAGAAGTTTCATCCCCATATTTAATTTTTGTTTGCTTAATTTCTGCATCACCACGATCATTAGCCAAAGGAAAATATCTGTGGCCCCAAAACTATAGTTTAATGGCGTGATCAGATTGACGATCACATAAGCGAGCGGTACTACAGTTAAGGGAATGATGGTTCTAAATCCAGAACGATTGAAAGCATCTGCCATCCCATCTCCCAAGATCACCACGCTGAGGAACTGCGGTATGGAAATAATAGTATTAATTGACACAATGAGAAAGGCATTAACCATTAACGCACTGCCGTCTGTTTTTTGGTTCATCGTTTGCAGTAATTGATCCAATCCAATAAGTTGAGGTTTTAACCAATATGGTATTAAAATCCCCAACAAAAATAATCCAATTCCTATCCATATTTTCCTTGATCTAACGACTCTTCCCACCGCATTACCTCCTTTCCTTTTCATGCTATTATAACATGAAATTAGAATAGGATAATTTCTTTTGCTAAGGCAAAAAGAGTCATGACAAAAGATGTGAAAAACTACACATCAGCATCAACGAGTTTGACGCTGTCCCCAGTAAGACAACTTAGTGACTAAATGACTAATCTTTTAAGACTTACTAAATATTGCTGGAATCGATGAAGCCCGTACTGGAGTTGCTGGACAACTAACCTGTCCCCTTGTCCCACTCTAAAACACCGAAAGGACCAGTTTTAGGAACTGGTCCTTTCGGTGTTACATTAATACTGGATGCAATTTATAGTTTCTGCATTCCTACAAAGACTTTTTCAGGGGTGATCGGCAAATGGTTTACCCTAACTCCTACAGCATTATAAACCGCATGAACAATGGCCGGAGGTGGGGTATTAGCGACCACTTCTCCGATGGATTTCGCTCCAAACGGACCCGATGGTTCAAAGCTTTCTTCAAAGGCAATACGAACTTTGCCAACATCCTTGCGACACGGAATTTTATACTGCATGAAGGAATTGGAGGCCATTTTTCCTACGGCATTATAGATAACCTCCTCATAGAGGGCCATCCCAATGCCCTGAGCAATCCCACCTTCAGCTTGGATTCGAGCGAGTTTCGGATTAATCACGGTCCCACAGTCGACCACCGCAACATAATCGATCAATTCTACCTTTCCTGTTTCTTGATCGACTTCCACCTCAGCAAAGCCTGCTACATATGGTGGGGGGGAAATATCCATACCATGAGTTGCAGAGCTTACCAGTTGAAGTTTTCCCGTACCCAGTACGGTTAATTCTGCGATTTTGGCCAGGCTCATTTCTTCTCCTGCCAAGGTGCGGACCGTGAGACCCTCCATTTCGACGTCCTGAACCGAAACCCCTAAGAATTTTGCTCCCTGCTCTAGAATCTTCGATTTCAGCTCCTCGGCTGCTTTGACGACGGCTGCCCCCGCAAGATAGGTCGTACTTGAGGCGTAAGATCCCGGATCATAGGGAGCGGTATCTGTGTCCCCTGCGTTAAAAATTATATGATTCATCGGTACCTCTAAAACTTCAGAAGCCATTTGAGTGAGAATAGTATCACACCCGGTTCCCATATCCGTCGCACCCGAGAGGAGGGTGAAATATCCATCATCATTTAAACGAAGTTCAACCGAAGCGGTACCAATATTGGCTATCCCTGAGCCCTGCATAGTGATCGCCATTCCCACCGCTCGTACTTTACTATTCTCGAGTTTTCGGCTCGGAAATTTTTCCTTCCAGCCGATTAACTCTTTGCCCTTTTCGATACATCGTTCTAATGTCGTGCTTCCAAGCAGAACCCCCTGACCGGTCAGAAAGGTCTCCCCTACCTTGCTGATATTCTTAAGCCGAACCTCCGTCGGATCCATCCCTAGTTTTTCGGCTAACTTGTTGACTGTGCATTCCAAGGCAAACGTTCCCTGAGTCGCTCCATACCCTCGGAAAGCTCCGGCGGGCATTTTATTGGTATATACGGCATTTCCAGTAAAACGAACCGCTCTGGTTTTATTGTAAAGCGGAAGGGTATAATGCCCTACGCAACTTAAGACAGTGGGAGCATGTTCGCCGTACGCTCCGGTATCCGATAAAACCTGAATATCAATGGCTCGAATTATTCCTTCTTGATCAGCCCCTACTCGAGTCTTCAATCTCATAGCATGCCGACTGGTCGTACAGGAGAACGTTTCTTTTCTGTCATAGATGATCATTGCGGGTTTCCCTGTCTTCAGAGTTACCATGCCCGCGAACGCCTCAAGTGAGCCCGTTTGTTTCCCTCCAAAGCCTCCACCAATTCTCGGTTTTATCACCCTAACCTTACTTGCAGGTAGCTGTAAAGCTCTCGCTAGCTGTCTTCTAATATGGAAAGGAACCTGCGTCGAGCTGACGACGACAAGTCTTCCTGTATGATCTAAACTGGTAAAAGCACGATAGGTTTCCATCATCGCATGAGCCTGTGCCTGTGGGTAATAGACATCTTCGACTATGACGCTACACCGTTTAAGTTCTTCCTCTACGTCTCCGACTTCTTCGTTGTACGAGGAGGCGATATTTTGCTCCTTCTGCAGTCCGATATCAAAATTGCAGTGCAAATCTTCTTCAGGGTGAACGACCGAGGCATGACCCAACGCCTGCTCAAAATCCAGAACGGGTTCCCATACTTCATACTCTACCTTGATTTTCTTCATGGCCTGGAGTGCTGTCTTTTCGTCCACCGCAGCAATAATCGCGACTTCATCTCCAACATAACGGACGATTTCATCGAGGATTAAGCGATCATAGGGCGAGGGTTCCGGGTAGGATTGCCCAGCTAAGGTAAATCGCTCCTTCGGAACATCCTTAAAGGTCAGAATGCATTCTACACCCTCCACCTTTTCTGCTGTAGAGGTATCAATTGTTGTAATCTTGGCAAAAGCGTGTGGGCTTCTTAAGATTTTCACCACTAAAGCATTGGACATTGCTAAATCTAGAGTATAGACCGGTTTACCAGTGGCGATCGCCATTCCATCGATTTTACGAATGCCATGACCGACACTTTTCATACCTACCTTATTCATATTATTGCACCCCCAGATAGGTCTTAACGGCTCTGAGCTGTCCCATATAGCCAGTACAACGGCACAGATTACCGGTCAAATAATGGATAATTTCTTTATCGGATGGATTAACTAATTCCTTTTTCATAGCTAATACGTTCATTACAAAGCCTGGGCTACAAAAACCGCACTGCTCGGACCCTTCAGCGGTGAGGACTCGTGCGAAATCCTCGGCATCTTTCGAAACTCCCTCGATCGTTGTAATCTTTTTACCGTGAGCTCGCACGGAAAGAGTCGTGCAAGATAGTACTGACTTATCTTCCACCCAGACAGTGCAAAGCCCGCAACAGCTTGTCTCACAAGCTTTCTTAACACTTAAAAGTCCATGAGATCTTAGCGTATCCGCCAAAATCTCATCTTTTTCTACATCCCAGATTACCAATTTATCATTAATGGTGAGTGTTATTTGCATTCTGATGCCACCTCCATGATTGCTCTCTTGACGAGCACCTTACACAGCGCTTTTCGATATTCTGCCGTCCCTCTCATATTGGTTCCAAAGGCTAACTCTTCTGCCGCCTGATTGGCCGCCTCCTCCATCTCTGCGTCACTTAGTGACCTCTGCGATAGAGCTGCGGAGGCCTTGATGGCGATAGAGGCTCTTCTAGGCCTAGCCCCTACGACGATGGTCCATTGATTATCTAGCTTGGACACCGCAACATTAAGGATCGAATAATCGCTGGCAGATTTTCTTAAATTTAGATAAGTGGCTTGGCGAGTATCAAGCTTTATCCATAATCTCACTAAAATATCTTTTACCTTAGGCTGTTTCAAGAAATCGGCTAAAGGCATTCTCCCACCCTTATATAACTCAACCTCAGTGTTTAGTGCTAACAACGCCGTGATCACATCTGAAAACCCATACTTGGCAAAAACTGAAGCACCAACTGTAACGCAGTTTCTGAATTGTACTCCGATAATGCTAGAAACTGCCTTAGGTAGCAACCCATTAAACTGCTCTCTTAATAAAATATGAGTTTCAAGCTCCCTCAAGCTTGTCATTGCCCCAATCTCAATAAAACCATCCTGCTCTTTAATGTAATTCAGATTAAGGTTTGAAAGATCAATTGCAGTACTAATTCTCTTTGAGCCCATCTTTAGGAAAGCACAGCCCCCAAGGATCGTATTATTTCTTTTATTCGTGAGAACCTGATAAGCCGTCTCTAATTTTTCTGGTTGAACTAAATCACTTAAAGTAAACACTCTAGCCCCTCCTTACTGTAGTAGCACAAACATAATAACCCAGGCAAACAGCTTTCAACTCTAATAAGTGAGAGAAACCTGCCGCCTGGGTATATATCCCTGCAGTAAATCCAAAAACAAAGTAAAGACTTCCTCTAAAAGTCTTTGGATCTGTACCAATTGGACTAGTTGTCCAAGGTACACTTTCGCTCATAGTCGGACCATTTACGGCAGTCCGGTAGAAACTTGCAGACCCTATCTCTGCTACTATATGAACACTATATTCTTTTATCTAGATCTCATTTTACAAGGAATTCTGAAATAGGTCAACACTTTTTTTCGAACGTTACACAAAATAATCTGAAAATTGTTCGATAACTCTGTCAACCTCTAGGAAATTATCTCGGGTTATATTGTGTAATTAATTCATGATTCACATCTACAGGATATCCTTGCTTATCCTACGCCATCAAAAGAAATCCCTTGGTCATGGAACCTGACAAATTGTAATCGCCATATAATGTTAATGGAAATCTTGTTAAAATATCCCAATGCCTAAATGAATCTTTAATATAGGAGTGATAATTATGGATGGATGGTCTCGTAGACATTATCGACGGTTTCGACGGTATTGGCGCCGTCGCCCCGGTGTAATAATCATCGTCCCTTCTCGATGGAGACGTCGTTGGTGGTAAGACTTTGAGTATCTTTTGGTATATTACGGCATCTGCGCTTTAAGGCGCAGATGCTTATTGCTTATTCTTTAAGAACTTGCTGATAGGCAATATAGGAGTATACGATGGGTACAATTGCAATGATCCCGACAATAATCACGAAATTAAAGTTAATTCCCATAAAGACCAGTAATATATTAATGATACCTCCAAATACCCATAATGGCGCAGCGAGTCTGTGGGTTTTCCTCCATACTTCTTCATTGGCCAAAGTCCAAGGGGTCCTTATCCCTACAAAGTAATTGTGTTTAAATCGACCCATCACATTTCCGATTAGAATAAAGAGCAGGGAAACCATAATTTGAGTAAAGATTGGTTTGTTGACGATAACTCCTGAGGCGATTAGGAGTGTCATTACTTCAATCCCAACGAAGAACATAATTATTAGATACTTCATGAATTGATAAGTTGACTTAAAGCCGGCATAGTTCTGTCGTTTAGGGTCTATATAAGGAATTACAAGAAACATTACATAGAGGCCTAAACTGATCGCTGGCAATCCAAATGCGCCAAACAATTTGCTTCCATACCCATCCACTTCACCGCTCGAATTCCAATGAGTTGGCACCGTGTCCGGCAGCGAAGGATAGAAATAGGCTCCCAGAGCGAATCCAAATATAATCAGAATTAGGATTAGCCAGTCTTTCTTGAGGGTATCACTTATCTTCTGCATCAGCTTTTCCTCCTTCGTTAACACGGGTTGTGTTAAAAAACCATTTAACTACCTCTTGGAATACAGTAGTGTTCAGGGAATAATAGATGTTTTGTCCCTTTCTATTATCCGTCACCAACAAAGCTTGTTTCAGGGCATTAAGATGGTGAGAAATACTTGGCTTCGTCATATCAAATTGGTCCGCAATTTCACCCGCCGTCATATCCCGTTCTTTCAGTAATAAAACAATCTTTCGTCTTGTAGGATCTGCAAGTGCTTTAAAGGGTAAATTAAGCATAAACGTTAATCCTTCCTCATTGATACGGATTATATCATTAGATATTTAGACAACTGTCTAAATATCTAATGATATAATAACATCGTTTACTTAAAAAATGAAGCCTTTAATATAAATATTTATTGCACCCTAGTTTTTCTGTTCTTGGTATGTGGTATTATAATCTGACTATGAGGTATAACTAAATTAAACGATCACGTAGTAATAACGACTTGGAGGAATTCGCATTGAAGAATGTCATCCGTTTAACTTTACTGGTTTTTTTAATTCCCATCATGTTGCTAGGGGGATGTACTAAGGTAGAACAACCTCCTACCCCAGAAACTAAACCAATTGAAACCACCACTCCCGAGAAAACACCTGAGAAAGTGCCAGAGAAAACACCAGAAAAAGTGCCAGATCCTGTACCGGTAGTTCCTGCAGTTAAGCCCGGAGATTATTTCCCAGTAGTTGCGGGTTCTACCTGGGAGTATCAAGGGGAAGGTAACGAATATGCCTCGTTTAATCGGAAGATTCTCTTTACCAAGGAAAACCTTGCTCAACTTCGTGAGGATAATGGAGGGACCGTGAGTGCGGCAGTTTTTAAAACCACCCCAGAGGCTGTTACCAGGATATTTTTCCTTGGTGAAGCATACGGCCAAGAAAACTTCCTAAACAGTAGCTCAAACGAAAACATCATTATCCTGAAGTCCCCTCTTCAAGTCGGAACAAAATGGACCGAACCCAATGGCACTCGAGAAATCGTAGATCTTAATGCTATCGTTTCGACCCCAGCAGGGAATTTCGCTCAATGCCTTAAAGTAAAAATATCTAATGAGAATTCTACTCTCTACGAATACTATAAAAAAGGCGTTGGTATGGTTAAACGCGAGTTCATTTCCGGAGATACTAAAGTCTCCTCCAGCTTAAAAAAGCATACCTAAGTAAATTCGTAAGACTCCCACTTGAAGAAGCGGGGTCAAACGGTCTTACGATTGGGTAGTGGGACACGGATTTGTATTACCGAATATACGTGTGAGAAAAGAAGAGATAGTCTTAATTTGAAGAGGGAGTGAAAAATAGCCCACGATTTTAATAAATCGTAGGCTATTTTTCATAACAAACACCCCGTTAAAAGCTTCTGTATCTTGATATATTTCCTCTCAGCCTCATCCTCATCAGTAAACCACTCTGTTCCCTGCTCAAGCGACTTACTATTAAAGGTATGAATCAAACCACCAGCAAGTACTCCCTGGCCCCAGGCGACAAAATACTGGGCTGGAGAATTGACGGGATTAACTCCAGTTCCTAAATAAATCGGGGTCCCGTTAATTTCTGTACTCTCAAAGACATTGGCCTTCGTCGTTCCACAAGGATTATCCATCATATCCTTTTCCTCCTTCCTAGAGTCTTTCCTAGAGTCCTTCCAGAGTCTTTCCTAAAGAGGTTACCGCATATTAAATACTTACATATCTAAAACAAATAGTCTATAATGAATTTGTAAAAATTGAGGGATAAATTACAACGATAAGACAGAGACAAGGACTTGCTGGTCCTAAAAGGGGGAGCTAGATGTTTACTCAGGCATATACACCTGAACAATCTGCCTTCGGCAAACTTGAAAATGGTCGTGACGTGCTGATTCTTTACGTCAAAGAATTCATTGAAGAGGTCAAATCTATTAAGCAATCTCGTCTGTCAAAGTTCACCTATAACTGGTTTGCAACTGAACATAAGGACGCCTATGTCCTCCAAGTTGTCTGGGAAAATGACGTCCACATTGCCATCCGCTTCAACACTCAGCACTTCGGCCTTATTGACCAATTACTTCAACCTAAAGATGTCATTCTTACAACAACCCCTATTTCTGAGCTAATGGAAAAGGCCCAACGAAGTGACTATAGCTTTCTTGAATTCAGTGATGTGCTTACCTTTAGTAATTTAGTTTTTGTAGTTCCAAATTCCGAGGACCAAAGTTAATGTGTCAGGGAATGTGTCAAGGGGACGGGGTTACTGACAACACTAAATTATTGTCAGTAACCCCGTCCCCTTGACACACCCTAACGTCTTTTGACGCTGGGATAACGGGCTAGGTCTGTGTGAGGAAGAAATTTGCTTCCACTAAATTTCTCCATGAACGCATTGTTGGCGTTGAGCTCGAAATAGGTAACCTTGGCCGCAATTGCTTCTGCTTCAAGGCGTTTGGGACGAGATAGGAGTACTTGACGTGCTGCTTCACCCGAACTATTGCCCAAGCGCACGATGGCTGAGCGTGGAAGGTCAGGATATAAGCCAATTGTAATAGCCGATTCAATCGGCAGATACTGTCCAAACGCTCCAGCAGCATAGAAATGCTTCATTTCCTGCCACGCACAACCAACGTTTTCCATTAATAGATCGGTCGCAGCATTGACCGCCCCTTTGGTGGCCATAAAGTTATTTATATCGATCTGAGTCACTACAATATCTTCTCCCGAGGCGGTCTCTTGAGCTGGAACAACGACATACTCCTCCCGTCCCTTCTGGAAATGAGCGTTCCTGTCAATGATGCCATCCAAAAAAAGCTCCGCCAAGGTATCTACGAGTCCAGAGCCACAGATACCGCGGGCAGGCATATCGGCCACTGTAGTGTAATGGACCTGGCCTGTCTTCGGGTCAATGGAAACATGATCAACAGCTCCCGGTTCTGCCCGCATACCGAAGGAAGTTACTCCTCCCTCTAAAGCAGGTCCGGCTGCTCCGGCACAAGCGACAAGCCATTCTTCATTACCCATCACAATCTCACCATTAGTACCAATGTCGACAAATAATGAGACATCTGGTTGTTTGTGCATCCCACTCACGAGAATTCCACCGATGACGTCTCCGCCAAGATAACTCCCGATGCTCGGCAGACAATAGACTGGGGCTAAGGGATGAATGTCTAATCCAATTTCACCTGCCGGAATTAGACCAGGATTGTTCACAATCGGTGTATAAGGAGCGCGGCAAATAGAAGCAGGGTCCAACCCCAGTAAGAGATGAATCATAGTTGTATTGGCCCCAATGGCCGCGGCGGTAATTTTCTCTGCGTCTCTTGGCAGCGGGCATAGGCGATTAATTAAACGGTTTAGAGTCTCTACGACGGCATTCTGCAGACGGGCTAGACCGCCCGGTTCCGCCGCATGACGAATTCGGTTCAAAATGTCCTCTCCCAAGATAATCTGATCGTTATAGTCAGCCGCGTGGCTTAGAACCTTACCGTTACACAGATCGACAAGGTAAACGACCACCGTTGTTGTGCCTATGTCAATGGCCAACCCGAATTGCTTCTGAGTCGTATCGCCGGGTTCTATATCAATTAAATCCCAACCGTTGTTGCTCTCCGCTAGGATAGCTGTGACCTGCCAGTGGGCTTCGCGGCATATGCCCGGTATCTTACGCATAAGTGCCAAGGGTACCTTAACAAAGTCGCAACTTCGTTCTAACATTTGACGCACTTGATCGACATCTGCCCGATTATCTAGCGGACTAGGGGCTGTGAGAGATAGGAAAACTTTCCGAGTGAGAGGCTCTAGGATGGCGAGAGTCGTCTGAACCTGCTCTGCTAAGATCACCGGATTCTCTTTAGGACTTGACATATTGCAACCTTCTTTTATCAATTTCTTCGCGCATGCAAGTAGGGGGACGGTTCTTAGAACTTGCTTAGAACTTGCTTAGAACTTGCATTCACAATATTTCATAATAACCTCATTATACTACTAGAAGAAGGTGCTTGTAACTCTTTCTCCTCTAAAGCCATTACTTGTCACACATTCCTAATAAGTGAGATCAAACTCATAGTTTACTTCCGTATACTGTTCCTGACCAGGGATATAACTTTTCTCTTTAAATATCACGTGATTATTACGATCTATTAAGAGGACCGTAGAAGATCTTGTTCCATATTCGACCCCTTGAATAAATATTGAGGATAACCTTCTTTCTAATTCTTGACTTATCCCGGTCTTAGGCAAGTCATCGTCTTGAGCAAGTTCAGTATCTGCCAAAATTTCAAAGAGATATTGCGGTTCAATTAGCCTCTGATTCTCAAGGTAATGAGCTAAAGCTTGTTTGCTTTTTTCTACTTTAGGCCAAGGAGTATCTAAGAAGTTGTTACTAAGCCCATGTATTCCGGGTAAAAGTACTGAAGCTTTCGAAGACTGTTTGTTGAGATACAATAGCTTTGATGAGTCACCCACTAATAGGTTAAACGGATTGTAACGAGACCGATTATTGGAAACCTTTATCATATACTCTTCTGGAGAGTCCTTTAAACATAAGGAGTCACTCACTAGCTTACCCCGAGATTTGGGATCAATAATTTGGGCAGAGGGATCCCGAAAGTTCGTGAGCGCTGCGAAACGACCTGTTCGAGTAATCCCCATCCAAGTCCCCAACATCTCCAAATCTCTACCTGCCAAAACCCATGGGTGTGTTGGCCAGAAATGGGCTTTTTCAGTTGGTCGATGAAAGTACTCATCTCTGTTAGCTGCTAGTATCAAGCGATGGCTCGCATGACAATCATACGCAAAAAAAAGCAAACACATCGTTGCTTTCTCCTTTCACACAAGTATGATTACTACATTAATTAGTAGTTGCTATCAATAATATTTAAAAGCTGATCGTTAGTGCAGGGGCAATTATAAATTACCCCTACACTTTTCATCCAATCGTGAGACTCCCACTTCTACAAGTGGGAGTGGTACCCCGTGCTCCGCTTCGGTGGGGGTAGAGTCCCCCACCTAAGTCTCGATGTTCAACTTTAGTTGATCGAGTTCACAGATTACGGTAATCGAAGACTCGCTTGGCCTTACCAGAGCTTCGCTCCAAAGTTCCAGGTTGAACAATTTTTAACTTCACGTTAATGGAGAGGACATTGTGCAGTTTCTGACGGATATATCCGCTAAACTCTTCGAGCTTGGAATAGGGTTCGAGCAGGTCCTCACGAGTAAGTTCGACGACCACTTCTAGTTCATCTAGGTGATTGCGCCTATGTATATTAATGACATAATGGGGTCCGATGCCCTCGATATCCATAAGAACACTTTCGATTTGGGAAGGAAAGACATTAACTCCTCGGATAATTAACATATCATCCGTCCGACCGACGACCTTGCGCATGCGGGCTGTGGTCCGTCCACATTTGCAGGGTTCTTGGGTAATGCAGGAAATATCCTTGGTGCGAAAACGGATCACTGGAAACGCTTCTTTAGTCAAGGAAGTGAAAACCAGTTCACCTTCCTGGCCTGGTTCGAGGACTTCACCCGTCTCGGGGTCAATCGTCTCAATAATAAAATGGTCTTCAGCAATATGATGGCCGCACTTAAATACGCACTCACCGGCTACTCCTGGTCCCATAACTTCACTAAGACCATAGTTATCCGTGGCAGTGATCTTGAGCTTAGTCTCAATTTCTCTACGCATTTCCTCTGTCCACGGTTCCCCTCCAAACAACCCGATCTTCAGCTTCAAAGATGAGATATCGATACCCATCTTCTCAATAACCTCAGCAATATACAGGGAATAGCTCGGCGTGGAAATAAGCACCGTCGTACCAAAATCACGCATTAACATGATTTGGCGTTCGGTATTTCCGCCAGAGGCCGGAACAACAAGGGCCCCTGCCCTTTCTAACCCATAATGAAGTCCAAAGCCTCCTGTGAAAAGGCCGTAATTGAAAGCTACTTGAGCAACATCCTCCGAGCTGACTCCAGCCATAGTTACCATCCTAGCTGTCAAATCTGTCCAGGTATTTAAGTCAGTAGCCGTATAGCCGACAACCACTGGACGACCCGTAGTCCCAGATGAGGCATGCACTCGAACCACTTCCTTCTGGGGGACGGCAAAGAGACCAAAGGGATAGTTGGTCCTCAAGTCCTCTTTCGTTGTAAAAGGCAGGCGCTTTAAATCATCTAACGATTTGATGTCCGCAGGCAGGATTCCTAATTGATCGAATTTGGCTCGGTAATGGGATACTTTGTTGTATACCCTATTAGTCGCCCATTTAAGACGTTCGAGCTGTAATTCCTCAAGTTGGCTCCGACTCATACATTCTTGCTCTTTATTCCAGATCACGACTAACCCACCCTTTCCTGCTTTCATGGGTATAAAAAAAAGCCACCTCAAAAGGATAGCTACTTAAATACAATCACTTGCATCATTTTAGGCCATCCTACCATACTAACCGTTCACGTTCGTACCCGTTCTTTTCCAGTCACGTATTCTACCTTACTTCAATCTGTGAAACAACTCACAGGGAAACCTACATTATCTATTTTAACTAACTCATGTAGAATTGTCTATAAAAAAATGTCCACTGGTCGAATATTTGAAATTGCCACGCTTGGAATAAGCGTGGCATTGATTTACTAAGACAATTAGAAGAGGCGATTAGCGCGTCCGGGTAGGACACCTTGACCTTGAAAGCCTTGATTAACAACTACATTTCTTGTGGTCCGCTGATAATATACTTGGGGAACATCGATAACATTTTGGCGATTGATAGTCACAACAGGCTGAATAACAGGGACAAAGCGTTGATAGTAAGAATCTTGCACACAACATACCGGGGGGCAACAAATAGGCCTTACACAACTATACACTCTAAAAGCACCTCCTTATTTCTTTATACTATATTCAAAATCAATAATTTGGTGTTCCTTCCATATTTTGGTATTAGGTTGAATAGCTGCTTTTCCGATTAGCTGTTGTCACTTTTCCGAATAGTCTATGTCACTCGAAAATAGGCTAGCAACACTTAGTTGCCAGCCTGCTTACTATCTCAGTCAATACTATCTGCTCTGTTGTCTACAAATAGAGTGTCGCCAAATCCACTTTGGGTACCAGTCCTTCTTGCGAAGCTCGACTTAGCAAAGCTTCAACTGCCCTATGCCCTGTCAGGCCAATATCCTGGGTAAACTCATTGACATAGAGCTTAATGTGAGCTTGGGTTACTTCTTGGGACAATTCTTGACTGTGTTGAAGCACATAGTCTTTCGACGCCTCCGGGTGTGCCCAAGCATATTTGACCGAGGCCTGAATCCAGCCAGTAATGGCTGGTAAATCCAGTGACCTTCGAGCGATAATCGCTCCCAAAGGGATCGGTAAATTTGTATCTTTCTCCCACCAGGTTCCTAAGTCAGCCAAGAGAGTCAGCCCAAAGGAAGGATATGTGAAACGCGCCTCGTGAATCACAAGCCCAGCATCCACTACACCGTCACGTACCGCTGGCATGATCTCATGAAACGGCAGCACGACAATCTCGCCTATTCCCCCTGGCACATGTTGGGTAGCCCATAACCGAAAAAGCAAATAAGCGGTAGATCGTTCACTTGGAACCGCCACCCGTTTGCTAGATAGACTTGCTAGACTATGGATACTACCTCTATTTGAGGTCAATACCAGTGGCCCACAGCCTTTACCCAACGCACCACCACAGGGCAGCAGGGCATATTCAGACAAAGCCCAGGGTAGCGCTGCGTACGAGATCTTGACAACATCCGGTCCTTGAGCGCCGGCAGCTAAAGTATTCGTGATGTCAATATCTGCGTAGGTTACGTCAAGCTGAGGTGCACCTGGAATTAGGCCGTGTACCCAGGCATGAAAAACCAACGTATCATTGGGACAAGGAGAGAATGCAATTTTCACAGTAATACCTCCGTCAATACCGTACTAGCCGCTTCAAGAACGTCTAACGCTTCATTGATTCGCCAGGCTGACCGATCACGAGGACCAACCATATTAGAGATTGCACGGATCTCTAGAACCGGTAAACCACGATCAATAGCTGCCAATCCAACGCCATATCCTTCCATAGCTTCGGCTGTAGCGCCTGGTACCCTTTTGGCAAGTTCCTCGGCACGCGCTGCTGTACCCGTAATCGTTGATACGGTGAGCACAGGACCAATACTAACGGGCAGCTTCACTGCTTGAAGCGCACTAGACAAATGAGCGACCAGACTTGCATTTGTCTTGACATGGGTAAATCCGAAACCCAACTCCTCCAAACTGCAGAAGCCCTCTTGTGTCTCTACTCCCAAGTCAGCAATAATCATCTCGCTTGCCACCACGAGTGAACCTACTTCAGCCCTACCAAGAAAACCACCTCCGATACCAGCAGAAACCACTAAACTATACTCAGCTGTTGCCAACGCCTTAGTCGTGTTCACTGCGGCAACGACCGAGCCGACACCCGCCACCAAGACATCAAACCTTGAATCGTTGTGCAGACCACGTAACACCGCATCCTTCTCGACTGTGACAGCCGTTACCACTAGGACCCGCCCTTGTCCTATTAATGATTTATCCTTAGCGTCAGTCATTACCATGAGAATCCCCCTTCAGCTTGAGACGAAAGCCATTCTCTTTCCCTTCAAGGAATTTTTCGAGGGCTTCATAGCTCTGGGCGCCGTAAACTGCGCGATCATCTACGATAAAACAGGGCACACTCCGGATTCCTAAATGATAAGCTTCTTCTACATCCTGTAAAACAGCTTGTTCGTATTGTCTAGTTTCGAGTGCCTCAAGGAATTCTTGTTGATCAAGCCCAAGCTGCATAGCTATTTCAGTTAATACGTTCACGTCGTTAATGTTTTGTTGCTTTTGAAATTGCGCCTCAAAAACCGCATCGTGATATTCGTTGACCAGCCCATAGTTTTCTGCAAATTTTGAGCCTTGCAAAGCCAATCTAGAGTGTTTGCTCTGATTATTAAAGACCATGAGAAGTCCGTACTTTCGTCCAAATGCTTCAATACCCGCTTTCGCCTTGGCAAGCTGTTCCGGAGATTTCATGGGGAGTTCGATACCCTCCGGCCTAAGTTCAAAGGCCTTCCATTCGATGGTTAAATTTTTATCCTTGGCCAACTGGTCAAGTGGGACTTTCCCAATGATGCAAAAGGGTCATAAGAAATCTGAGAAAACCGTTACTTTTTTAGTCATTGGAATCACAATTCATCATAAAACGGAAATTGTTCACCGGTTGATCTACATATCGACCATAGATAGTCATTCCCCATGTTCTCGCGATGATCTTCTTTAAATCCCAACCGTTTAAAGAGCTTCAAGGTATTTTTATTGGATGCATAACCCGACAGATATTTAGCCCCTTGCACCTTGGCAAACTCACGCAAATTATTGAGTACAGTCGCCAGGAGAGCATCGCTCAATGGATCGAAGTCTTCATTCTTCACTAATACAATATCGTTGATGAAAACCTCGTCCTTATTAAGCTTCGAAATAAGTAGAGTAATGATCTTCTCTTCTAAGCCTAATGTATCAACCCACATGATCTGAGGCAATTGTATTCCCACTAAGTTCGCAAACTCGGGACTTTCACTATTCGCCTCATAATATTCTTGCAATAGTTCAACAAGACCCCGGTTATGCGCTCTCGCTTGTACCGAGATATTATATAGACTTGGATACTTTAGTCTTACTTCGTCATCCCGTAACACTTCTAGGGCAGGATTCTTCTCTAGTTCCGCTGTTAACTCTGCAATGGGAAATACGCAGTTAATTTGTTCGTCCGATGGACTCCACTGTTCGGAATAGATACGCGATGGTTTCGGTTTTGCGTACATCTTATAGCTCACGCCTTTCTGTATTACCTTTATGTTTATCCTGAAACAAGGCTAGAAGCGATAATAGCGCATCTAGCCTTGTCCTTATTTTCCGATTATACTACGCTTATTGGTTTCATACTAACCTCAAATTGATCTTTAATCAAGAATTTCCAGATCATCTGGACTTTTGTCCTTGCTTGGGATTATGCCATCTCGTTCTTTCGACGTTGTATTAGAGGTGGCAGTGCTTTTATGGGTATGAGTAGATGTCTTGTCGGTGACCAGATTAGATACTTTATTCTGTTTAGGGGTCAAAGTGGTCCCTCCTTTTCTAATCTTTAGATGTAAATGCTTATGGCAAATAGGTTTCTAACATTCGTCATGTAAAACCCTAATCTATTATAAGTATGTTTATTAAGTCGCATAATTATGTAAATTGAAGAAAACCTGCGTCTTTCGACAACGAAGGTTTTCTAAATAAACTCTTCATCTTTTGAAATAATTTACTTTTTACTTAAAATCCCGATAAAATAACTATTTACTACTTAAGGTATACAACGATGCTTCTCGATCCTTATCCTGAGCCAATTTACTCTTGATTTGGGATTGAAGTCCAAACTCAAAAATCAAAGGATATATCCTTTTTACTAATTCAGCAGGAAGTTGTAGTTCCACAGCGAGGTTGACCAGGCGTTGAATAATCTCATTTTGACGGTTGGTATCTTTGACCCGGTCTAAGCGTTTTTGATCCCCTATTTTTCGAACGATCTGCATTCGTTCCGCTAGCAATTCAATGATACTTTGATCGACTCTGTCAATCTGGATGCGTAGGGTTTCAAGAGTATCCCCTTTGCCACCATAAGTGAAAACCCTCTGCACGGCTCCAGCAACCACGCCTAGCTCCCCCGCTAGTTGGACAAATTGTTCTGGAGTCAATGACTGGGGCCCATCACTGACGGCCTCAGCAGGATTAGGGTGAGTCTCAATGATTAATCCATCCGCACCGGCCGCAATGGCTGCCTTCGATAGGGAGGAGATCAAGTCTCTTCTACCTGCTGCATGGCTCGGGTCGACGATGACTGGAAGATGCGAAAGCTCTTTGGCTACTCCTACAGCGCTGAGATCTAACGTGTTTCTCGTACTGGGTTCAAACGTGCGAATCCCTCGTTCACAAAGAATCACTTTTGGATTACCCGCCGCTAATATATATTCAGCGGCCAACAACCACTCCTCGATCGTTGCCGACAACCCTCGTTTGAGAATAATCGGTTTATTGGCTTTTCCTGCTAACTTCAGAAGCTCGAAATTTTGCATATTCCGGGCACCAATTTGAAGAAGATCGACCTTCTCGACCACTAGCTCCAGACTCGCCGCATCAATCACTTCCGTGACACAGAGAAGGTTCTGTGCTCTGGCAGCTTGAACCAGATAATCAAGCCCCTCCAGACCAAGCCCCTGGAAACTATAGGGAGAGGTACGCGGTTTGAAAACTCCACCACGCAAAATCTTTCCTCCCGCTAGTTTGACTGTTTCGGCGATCTGGCTCATTTGATGACTTGATTCTACGGCACAGGGTCCACCCATCAGAATAATTTCTTTCCCGCCTATGGTAACCCCATTGACCTCGATGGTACTCCGTGCAGTTTTATGCCGTCCTGCTAATTTCAAATCGTTCACACAAATAACCTCCCTCAAATATAAATTTGTGGGTTTCTTGCTCTGCACGTTCCATTCAATGGTTCGTTTGAATGAAACTCGTGGGTGCATAATAATACGCCTGTCCTTCGATAAGGACAGACGTTAATCTGCTGTACCACCTTAATTGATGCACAAAAAAATCGCATCCTGTTTTGCAGAGTGCCAACACACCCTTAGCCCAGTAACGCTGGCTTTGCGTTGTCGCTAATAGAGCCTAAGCTTTTTTGCTCCACCCTCTGAGGCCCATTTATCCGCTCCATATCCTGCCGAGCTCACACCTTACCCGACTCTCTGTTAAGCTGGTTTTGCGGTTTTACTTCCCCTTCAACGGTTTATATAATAGTAGCATCCAAATAAATAAATTTCAAGGGCGAATTGAGGAACAGGCGTCAAACAGGTATAATGTACCAAAACAACTTGCTCAAAAGGAGTTGCCAATGAAACTTAAAGGTTTTATATTTGATCTGGACGGAACATTAATCAATTCGTTGCCAGTAGTTCGCACCAGTCTTAATACTACACTACTGAAATTCAGTGGGCGTGTTTACTCTGACCAAGAATTATCCTCATTATTTGGTCCTTCAGAAGAAGGTATTTTTAAAAATCTGTTCCCCGATTCATGGCGAGATGCTCTTCAGTTTTATCTTAATGAGTATGATCGGACTCATATACAGTATGCTAAGCCATTTCCAGGGATTATAGAAGCTCTGACTTTGTTACAGGAGCAGCACATGAGGTTAGCCCTTGTATCTGGTAAGGGTCCTGGCAGTATGGAAATTTCTCTAAAGCATTCTGGCTTAAAACAGTTTTTCGAAGTGATCATTACGGGTTCCGAGGACCGAGCGAGTAAACCTGACCATATTAAACAAGTCTTAGCACTATGGAAGTTTTCTCCGCAGGAAGTCGTTTATATCGGTGATATCGCTTATGATGTGCAAGCAGCTAAAGAGGTCGGTGTTTTGCCGATTAGCGCGCTCTGGGCTGAAACTGTTCAAGTTCAAAAAGTCTTAGCAATGAAGCCTGCTTATGCTTTTGATAACGTAGCATCCTTTAACCAATGGATTCGTAAAACATTAAATTAATGGCTTCTGCTGAAAGTTGGGATCTAAATGTTCATCGGGGCACGGACAATCAAAACAGGAATTGCTGTAACCACTGCAATTTTCTTATGTAAACTATTCCGTATTGAGCCTGCCTCGTTTGCGGCGATTACGGCTGTTGTAAACATGCAACCTTCCGTCAGTAAATCCCTCAATAATGCGTGGCAACAAATTGGTGTTCACTTACTAGCGGCAATCTTGTCTTTAATAATCGGTGTACTCTTTGGAACTAATCCAATTTTCATTGGTTTAGGGGTAATTGCCCTCATTCTCTTATGTAATCGGATTGGTTGGTCAGGTGGGATTGTTTTAGGAATTGTCTCCATCATCTTTATCCTCGACTCTCCCCCTGAAGCCTTTCTCACCCACGCTTTTGCTCGAACCCTTAGTATCTTTATCGGAGTCGGGGTTGCCTTACTTATTAACCGCGTCTTAGCTCCGCCCAGATATAAAGCAAAATTACTAAGTGCCCTCCACTCTCTTTTCCTGCTCTCGTCAACCTATTTCTTAGAGAGCTTGCACACCTTTATCCAAGCAGGAAACTTAACCGCCTTTCAAAAAGAAGAGCCTCAAGAGCTTAATAATCTACTGGAGGAAGTGATTGCTCTCAACGAGTACGCTCGGGAAGAAATAAACCTTGCCGACAACCCTCGCTTAATCGAACGACGCTTAGAAATATGCCGTGGCTTCATTGAACGCGGGCAAAGCATTAATCAAATGACCGCCCAACGAGTCAAAAGGAGACAAGCAGCCTACTCAGCGCAAGAACTCCATGAGATTAACGAAGAATTCCAAGGAGTCTTGACTGTCTTGTCTGCAGGCAAGGAGAAGCTAGCTGGAGTCATTAATACCTTAGCCTTAAGTGCCGACCAAAAGCTAAGTGTAGAATTATCCCGTGAGGACACTATTTATTGGGAAACGTTTGATAAAGCGATCGATGAATGGAATCGGAAGGTCAGTGGTGTCTTTTATTTACGAGCCCTATTGGAAGTCTCCGTCGTAGCTACAGAACTGCGCTGGGCGCTTCGTCGTACAAAAACCTTGCTTTATCTACTCAATAAAACCAATCAAAAAAAGCCGACCCTATAAGACAATTCTGAATTGCCTTATAGGGTCGGTATAACGATTGCCCTACTGGTACAGCCAGTTCACTTCTTCTTAAGTAGTTCAATTGTCGACGCCGTAGGGGCAATTCATGGAATGCCCCTACGGCGTCGATTTTGAAATTGGACTCCCCATAAAGAGCTTTCCATTAAAAGCTCCTACAACTGTCTTGAAAAATGTGTACAACCAGAGAAGAGTGAGAAGTATCGTCAGGAAATAACAAAACCATTGGGTAAGGGGCGTGGCATAGATTCCGGCTAT
Organism: uncultured Desulfosporosinus sp.; assembly: GCA_927405585.1. Taxonomy (GTDB): domain Bacteria; phylum Bacillota; class Desulfitobacteriia; order Desulfitobacteriales; family Desulfitobacteriaceae; genus Desulfosporosinus. The sequence continues at coordinate 13,768 of CAKMJS010000076.1, read as the reverse complement.
TTTCTGGCTTGCGATCGTATAGGCTGCCAAGGGGAAAATAAAAGCCCACCATCCCAAACTAAACGGAAACCCTCCTCTTCTGATATGGTAAAAACAAATTATTCCAATGATGCCAATAACCCAAATACCAAAACCCCAAATAATTGTTGCTCCAATATAGGCTAAATCGGCCGATGCCACTATTCCAAGCTTTTGAGCGTTGTTTGCCGTATCAATGATGGCAATAACAGCAAGACCCACTGCACTTAAAAGGATTCCGAAAGAAGGGGTCCACTCTGCGGGAGGAAGCGGATATTGCGCGAGACGAACAAAAATTACGGCACTGATAAAGATAAATAAAAAAAATCCTATCCCCAGCATGGCTATGTTCGTTATCAAGATAGACATGCCCCAGGTTGGCTGATAATTTAAACTGATTATTAAAACGCTATTACCTAGCAACAAGGTTGCCATATTGGCAATCGGAGCCATAATCCAGGAGAAATTTGTGCTTTCTGGGGTGGGTGCCACATCAAGCTGCATAATTCTAAAGGTAGTATAGTATGTAAAAAAGGTGACTCCCACAATCCCTATCAACCATGCAATCGTCGTAAGCATAAAGGTCAGCGGTCCACCAAAATATCCGCCCCAAATAGAGTAGATATTAGTCCCTACGATAACTGTGGCTACTGGCATCGTAACAAAAAAATTACTTGTGATGGGATGATGAAGGTCTCTTTGGGCATACTTGAAAAAACATACCCAACGAATAATCCAAGGGACGAGAACGACGAAATATAGGGCATCGGCTAGAGCTGCAAAAATAAGTCCTAGAATATATCCTGCATAAAAATCATTTTGCCATTGATATAGAACATTAGCGAGACCTCCTGTGCCCATAACCAAAGCGAACCAGCCCGGTGCTAGATATTTGATGGCATGACGTTCAAGCATATATTAAACTTTCCTCCTTTTTACCTTTAATCGATTCTAAAAAAGGACTTATACTATCTATTGGAGAATAACTAAGTAATAACTTTGCCGAAAAGCATTGTTAATTAAGTTCTTACGAGGAGTGTTTATAATGAACGATTTAGATGTTATTCGTCAAGCTATTCTCAATGAAGTAGAAGGAATAGCGTTTTATGATCTGGCCGCCGAGAGAACCTCCAATCCGGAAGTTAAAGAGGCCTTGATTTATTTGAAGGATCAAGAAGTGGATCATGAAGCATGGCTTAAGAACCTTTTCGAGAGACTTCTCAAAAAGAAACACTTTGAGCTTGGGTACGTAGCTTGGCTGGATATTCAGCACAAACAACAGTGCGAGCGTCAAATAAAGGGTAAGTCTCCTGAGTTATTTGCCAAAGCAAAGGAACAATTTAAAGACGGTAAACTGTTCCAAACTGCAACTATGGATCTAGCCGTTTTTAAAATCGGTGCTTTGATGGAACAGGCTGCAATCGACTTCTATTCCCAAGCGGCCGATAAAGCCAGTTCCCCTGAAGCCAAAGCACTTTATGAGCGCTTAGTGAATTGGGAAAAGGATCATCTTAATACTTTAAATGAAATTCACGAAACACTCACTAATGACTGGCTGGAAAATTATGAATTTTTCCACTCTCACGATATGTAAACGCAACTTCACACATCTCATAATTCGGCAAAATTCAAGTTATTCCTCCTATAATAAGGGGTTCAATTTCAGTTTACATAAGAATAGGCTGGTAGCATTACGCTTCCAGCCTATTCTTATACACTTTCTTCGACAAAAAACCACCAAACTTTCACAATTTGGACCTCTAAACTTAACATATTTCAGTTATCCTTGGGAGTAAGCAGATTCTAGGCATCCTTAACATCCATATCATATTATTAGAAACAGGAGGCAGTAATTATGGACGATGAAGTTCTCTCGACCCAAAAAGACAACAACGACCTTTCTGATAACTCAGACGTCGCCATCCAGGATATCGAAGTAGTATCCGCGCAAGAGCAACCTTCTCTCCCCCCTAAACCAAAACGAAAATTTGTTGCCCTTGCTAGCCTCTGTTTAATTAGCGCTATCGTAGGTGGTCTCACAACGGTGGCCGCAATGCCCACAATTTATCGTTCCAACCTCTCCCCCATTCAAGCAGATAACCCGTCATCGATTACCCAGGTTGCTTATACTGCCAACGAAACCAAATTCCCAGTTGCCCAAATCGCTAAAAATGTCGGTCCAGCAGTCGTAGGTGTTTCAAATTTCCAAGCAAGTCGAGGTTCATCTGATCTTATCGAAGCTGGAAGTGGGTCTGGTTTTATTATTGATGCCACAAAAGGGCTGATTGCAACAAATAATCACGTCATCCAAGGCGCAAAAAAAATAACCGTTAGTTTAAGTGATGGCCGGAATCTAGATGCCAAGCTCGTAGGCGCTGATCCACGCACAGATCTTGCAGTATTACAGATTTCAGATACCGAAAACCTTACTGCCGTTAATATCGGAGATTCATCAAAAATTGAAGTCGGTGAATCCGTGGTGGCTATCGGTAATCCCGGCGGAGACGAATTTGCACGTTCCGTAACTACAGGGGTAATTTCTGCCACCAATCGAACACTTGACCTCCAAGGTGTGGCCAGTTTCAATCTAATTCAAACGGACGCCGCGATCAATCCAGGCAATAGTGGAGGGCCTCTCGTAAATCATCAAGGACAAGTCATTGGCATAAACTCGGTAAAATACGCAGAACCAGGCTTTGAAGGGATGGGCTTCGCTATTCCGATCTCAGATGCCCTACCAACACTTCAACAATTAATTACTTCAGGTGTGGCCAAACACCCAGCCCTTTTAGTAAGTACTGACGATCAATATATCCCTTACGCCAGGAGTAACGATAAGCCACTCGGGGCCTATATTTCAGGTGTTACACAGAATGGTCCTGCCGCTAAGGCTGGAATTATGAAAGGGGATGTTATCACCAAAATTGACGATGTCCAAATTCAAAATTCTTCGGATCTTATTCGTGAACTCTATAAAAATAATGTTGGGGACAAAGTAGCGGTAACTTATATTCGTGAAGGCGTGGCGAAACAAGTTGAGGCAACCTTAGGAGAAATAACTTCAAATCAGTAATCCCCCATGGCCTCGATTCTACTTAAGACTGGTGGATGAGTATAACCATACCAAACAATGAACCCTGGTGGCGATATATCGGATAGGTTATTTTTAGCCAAGTTAACCTGCAAACGAACCACAGCTGCAGGATTCTCAGTTAATACCAAAGAAACTTGATCGGCCTGCTTCTCCATTTCCCGCGAAATATAGCTTTGGAGTGGGTTAGTCACCATCATAATCAGTAGCAGAAACAGCTGCAAACCCGCCCATAATTGTGGCTGATTATGTCCGGATATGGGTCTAAGTTTGCGCAGGAAGAAAGCAAGTAGACCCCAAACTAAGAAGTTCCCCAGTAGCCCTAAGCTCAATCCTTGAATAATATGACCCTTTTGCCAGTGCCCCATTTCGTGGGCTAATACTGCCCTAACCTCATCGAGAGGATACTTCTTAAGCAGATTGTCGTAAATGACGATCTGCTTTGTTGTTCCTAGCCCCATGAAATAAGCATTAGCCATCGTAGTGCGCCGACTAGCATCCATCACGAGCACCTTATCAACTTGGATTCCCGCCTTTGCTGCTAAGTCCTGAACCATGTTAATTACTGCAGGATCTTTAACTGCTTCAAAGTGATTAAACATAGGGGATACGAGCACTGGCCAGAGAAAGTTTTGAAGCACAAGCCAAAGAGTAAAAAGCGTAGCTCCAATAACCCACCATATTCTAGGCCAGTACTTAAGGATTACAAAGAACGCTAAGACGCCGCACGTTAATAAGAATAAATCTAAAACTGCGCCTTTAGAATAATCCGACCACCAAGAGGCTAAGGATTGGGTCGAAAAGCCCCAAGCTTGTTGCCAATAATAGTTCCCAAGTGTAAACGGCAATCGAATGAGGCGCAGCAATAACCACAAGAAGAAAAAATACACCAAGATACTCTTCCAATAGTTACCACAACTTCTTTCTTCAATCCGCCGAGAAATCTCTGCACCTTGGCGACTGAATACTAACCAACCGAGCGCAGTCGCCTGCAGTATAAAACTTGCGATAAATATTACCCTGGGCACAAAACTATAGGCCCGGGCATTTTGAGCTTGTTCTATGGAAAAGTATTGTAAGGCAGCAGGATTAATCTGTCCTGGATAAAGTGCACTTACTAAGTATAGAGCGCTAAACGCGCCAGCCATAACCATCAGGCCTAACCACGAATTGCTAATTCTTCGATCCAACGTTATCCACCTCAACTCTTTCTGGTAGTTTAAATCATATCACATCACGATCCAGTTCTCAGCTTTCTAAACAGCTTTCTAAAATTGAATAATTATTCTTTGATCTAATCGTGAGACTCTCTCCACCAAAGTCGCGATGTTCTAATAAATTCAATGTAATACAATTCGATCTCCATATTATACTAAGTAATCCAACAATTTAACAACTTAATGATAGGAAATTAAGCATTATTTAACACCTACAGAAGCATGCTAAGTGTAGTATCACGATTTAAGGGTGTGATCAAAACGGAATCAAGTAATGCCAAAGAAAAACAATCCCCTAGAAAATCCAGTAAAAAAATTATCTTAATAACAACCCTTTCCCTAGTTGCTTTTGGAGTGCTAACGTATTCAATCATGCATTATACTTCTCAACCAAATTTTTGTGCCAGTTGTCATGAAATCCGCACCTCCGTGACAACTTGGAGTTTAGGGCCCCACAATAGTGTGACTTGTCTCGATTGCCACTCCAATCCCGGCAAAGTCGGTTATGTAATCCGAAAAATTCGGGGTTTAGAGGAGGTTTATCTCCATGTTACCAACCAGATTCCCACAACTCTGGTTGCTAAGTTCAACATTCAAACCTGTATCGTTTGCCATACAGGGAACAACGAGGAGTATCCTAAGGCGAAAAACTTGAATCTACCCCCAGGGGATCCAATGGCCGCTATAGTCTCTCATACTGAAATCCTGCAAAACAATACTTCCTGTCACATCTGTCACAAAAACGTTGGCCACGAACTTCAACCACCGCCCACACAGTAGATAAATAAACCAAACTCTATTCAAAGGGGGAACCAATATGAACAGGACAAAATATTACTCTTTATCAATAGTTTTGCTAACATTAGTAGTAGCCTTAGTTATAGGTTGTAACACGGCACCTCAACCGCCTGCAACTCAGGCCCCCGCCGTGGCCAAAATAGCCTATGTCGGAGACAACACCTGTAAACAATGCCATCCCGAATCCTTTGAGACTGTCCCACATACAAGCCATTACCAAACGTTTAAACCACTTGCTGATTACACTTTAGACAAACCCTTAACCCCAATCACTATCTTTGATGCCCAAAACACTGAAAAACCAACTTCGACAACTCTAGATCTTTCGAAAGATAAAGTATATGGTGTCATGGTAAACAAATATGTAATTGCCGAGATGCCGGCTCAAGCTGGCTTTAAGGATAAAATATATCGGGTTGGGGCTCTTAAGAAAGTGGGCGAAAAATGGACGGTAGAACCAGCAAAAGCGGCTGACATCGATAAGGATGGAAAACCCGACTGGACAGCAGAAAGTTTTCCATGCGGGAAATGCCATGCACCAGGAATTGCAAATGCTTCTCCAAATGTTGGAATGTCCTGCGAATCGTGTCATGGTCCAGGCGCTGCTCACGCGAGTGCTGCAGACAAAAAGACGACTATGACCAATGAGACAGCCAGAGAATCATGTTTGAACTGTCATCAGAGCGATCCTTCCAAAGATGCCAAAACAGGTGTTTTCATAGCAAATACTCACTATGGTACCCGCAACTACTTTGCCAGTAAACATGCTCAAAGCTCACAACTAAACGGATGTCAAGCTTGTCATGACCCGCATAAAGCTAATACTAATGGTGCTGGTATTTTAGCCGATAAACCTGCCGATATGTGTGCTGCATGTCATGCTGGGAAAAACTTTGACCTTGATAAGTTAATGTGGACGAACCCTACGGATGATCGCGGACATTTCACAAAAGACCATAGCTTCGGGGCAATGAAATATGAAAACCTTGGGGACGACCCGGCTACAAAACCTATTGAAATAACGAATCCGACCATGATTGACTTGATCAAGAAACTCTTGCCTGAGCTGGCAAAATAAATCCATTTTAAGTAACACAATCTAGATAACAAAAGAGTAGGGCATGCATAATAATATGTGTGCCCTACTTGTGTTTTTGACAATAAACATAGTACTGTTAAAATTTTGTCCTAGTTGTGCATTATGCACCATGGATTTATACTTACTAATAACATCTATAACTATCTTTCACACAAAGTAATAATCTACCACTTTTGGGAGGGGAGGGGAGGGGAGGTGAGGTGACTGAACGTCGTTATTCAACATGAAGTTTCTCTATTTTGTTTATGGTTTAGCCTTTTTCACAATGGGACTAGCCATATCCATGCAAATTATTCAGCCAAGCCAGTTGAAGTTGGCCAAAACGCTATGGTTGTTGGCCGTTTTTGGTTTTACCCATGCGGTGTCAGAGTGGGGCTATCTTTTTGTACCCATTCAAACAGCGGGTCGAGAAGAGTATCTTATTATTTTGATGATGGTTCATCTTGCCTTTATGGCCCTTTCGTTTGCTTTTCTTTTTGCTTTTGGATTGGCACAGTATTTTGATAAAAGGATTTACTTACTTATACCTGCCACAATTTTCCTTGCATGGTATATAAATTTTATTTTTTACTTTGATAAGCAGGCTCTTGATATTTGGTATGTAAAGAGTGAGATTTGGGCGCGATATTTGCTGGGCTTTCCAGGGGTGCAAAGAATTGCTAATGATATCCACGACGAGTCGTGTCCAACTAGCGAGTTATGTTTTTGAAAAAGGACTTAATCATTAAGTCATTTTTCATCCCTTTTCAATCATGGGGGTCAAATGTACTAGTAAATAGAAGTACATTTGACCCTAATTTCTTTTCAATTAACATTATATAATTCTAGAAAAGAGGGAACTATAAATCAAGCAATAATCTTAACTTTTATTTTGGTTGTTGCTGTTAAGCAGGAGTTGAACAACGTGTCCAATGACAAAGAAACTGAAACTATGCTTGACCGAGAAGTGCGCGGGCCGAGTTCCAAGGCCAAAAGACTCATTATCTCTGCATCGTTTGCTACCGTGCTACTAGGAATTTTTATGGTGGTTGGCATGCATTATACGTCTCAACCCAATTTTTGCGCAAGTTGTCATCAAATTAGTCCCTCTGTTGTCTCTTGGTCTGAAGGACCACATAAGGATGTGACATGTTTAAAATGCCATGCCGATCCTGGAACCGTGGGTATGTCAAGCGCAAAGTCGCTGGACTAAATGAAGTCTATTTACAAGTTGCTAACCAGATTCCTGATGACATAGAGGCGAAGATAAACCCTGCAGCTTGTATTTCCTGCCATACCGGGAGCACTAAAATTCCAGAAGCAAAAAATATCCTTCTAACTTCTGGGGAACTTGCGCCGATGCTTCCTCATAAAGAGCAGTTGCAGAATAACATTTCGTGTTTGGATTGTCATCAGAATATGGGTCATAGTAAAACAACACAAACATAAGAAAGGGGTAAATTATGAAAAAGCATTTCGTAAAGATTATTGGACTCTCCGTCCTCTCGTTGGCTATCCTAACAGGATGCGCGGGGTCTGGGGCTAAAACGCCTGCGACTCCCGTGCCTGATCCCACTCCATCGGTAGACGCTAAAACTTTATCCGCTGTTAAAGCGACAGAAGCCCCCGCAGTGGACGGTAAGTCTTCTGAGGCTTTCTGGGCTAGTGCACCTGAAATGAAATTGACCTTATCGAATGCCGGCGCTCTGCAAGGGGGCACCGGAGGAAAGTTTGAAAATGGTAGTACTGAAGTCACTATGAAGGCGGCCTATGATGCTGAGAATATTTACATGTTGTATCAATATAAAGATGCTACTGAATCCAAATCCCGTGGTCCTTGGGTTTTAGAAGGTGGCAAATTAGTGAAAAAACCTTACAAAACCGATTACGAAGATAAATTGGCCATTAACTGGAATATCAATAACACTACAAAAGATTTTAATGAAGCTGGTTGTACTGTAACTTGCCATACAGCAACTGATAAAGAGGGAAAACCAGTTATGAAACACTGGACAAATACTGAGGGTGAAGTACTGGATATGTGGCATTGGAAGTATGTTCGCCAGAACTCCTTGTATGGTCCTGATAAACCAGGTCTGATGCACGACCAATTCATGGATAGCGTTAGATACGATCCAGCTGATGAAAAAACAAAGGGCGCAGGTCGCCACGCTGACCCCGGTGAAAAAGAGTATGTCGATAATGTAACCGATGACAAATCAGCACCGAAGCTCGTCTTTGATGGACCTCCTCTCAACGGAAATCCTTATGTAATAGTTGAGGGTCTTGATAAAACTAAGCCCTTCACAGCAGACTATATCAAGACGATGAAAGAGGGAGACATCATCCCTGGCCCGATCGCTAAACAAATTACTGGAGATCCTGCTGACATCAAAGCTAAAGGCGTCTGGGCAAACGGTGTCTGGACCATTGAAATTTCCCGTAAATTGAAAACAACGTCTGATAAAGACGTTCAGTTCGACGATCTTGCTAAATCCTACTCCTTTGCAGTTGCTGCCTTTGATAATTCCCAAATTGGTCATGCATACGAGAATTTAGTCCATAAACTGGTCTTTAAACAGTAACAATGATCCTATAATAAAAAGAGCCTTTGCTTCGTTTGTCAAGCAAAGGCTCTTTTTATATAGGAGTCGTGTTTTAATACACTTCAGAAATGTATTGTCTGTTTGTAACACACCTGTTATAATTTCAACAAGTCTTATGCGTAAGACTTCAATATTGAGACTCGTATTGATGCGGTCGCTTGAGGACGAAGCGCAAATAATAAAATGAAAGGAAGGATGGTAGAACGGTACTCGTGGAGACCATTTCCACTTGTAGATGTGGGCATCTCAAGATTGGATCAAGGTTGGCGTAGGATGGTTAATCGGTAGGCAAATCACTGAATTGAATGATAATGAGTATATATTAAGTGTTTTGATGGTTAATTTTAGAAACGGGGTGGATTTATGTTAGGGTTGACTGATCCGGGAGTCATTGCTGCATTTCTTTTGTCCATCGGCAGTGCCCTATTATGTGTTGTCTATGGCTTAATCAATTGGAACAAAGAATGAGTCACTTTATATTGCAAGGAGGTTATAGCGTATGGGCGTTTTTATTGTTATCCTCGTCATTTATCTCTTAGTCACAGCGTTCCTAGGATATCTAGGTTATAAACATACAAAATCATCCAAAGACTACATGGTTGCTGGCGGTAATATTCACCCTTATGTCATGGGCATGGCTTATGGAGCCACCTTCATCTCTACCTCAGCAATTGTTGGTTTTGGTGGAGCTGCAGGGTTTTATGGTATGAGTATGTTATGGTTAACCTTCGCAAATATTTTTGTTGGTATATTTATTGCCTTTGTTTTCTTCGGCAAAAAAACACGCCTGTTGGGGCAAAAACTTGGCGCCTACACTTTCCCCCACCTTTTAGGCGCACATTTTCAATCCACCTTTATTCGACGGTGGTCAGCTACTCTTATGAGTCTCGTGCTGCCCTTATACGCCGCCGCTGTGATGATCGGTGGTGCAAGGTTTCTAGAACAAACCTTACACATGAACTATACATCGGCACTCTGGGTTCTCTCGCTAATAGTATTGGCTTACGTCTTTTTTGGAGGCCTCCGAGGAGTTGTCTATACAGATGCCTTCCAAGGCACCCTGATGTTTGTGATGATGCTACTGCTCATTATTTTCACTTATGTTAAATTGGGAGGAGTCTCTGTCGCCCATGCCAAGTTAAGCGCGATGAATAGCTTAGTACCTGCCGCACTACTAAAACAAGGCATGACTGGTTTTGCTTCCATGCCCACCTTCTTAAGTCAAAATTGGTGGTTTGTCATTTCCACCTTAGTACTCGGAGTTGGTATCGGGGTCTTAGCCCAACCTCAACTAGTTGTTCGTTATATGACCGTTAAATCCGGAAAAGAACTCAATCGTGCCTTGGTTTTCGGCGGAGTTTTTATCCTTTTCATGACAGGGGTCGCTTTTACAGTCGGTGCCCTTTCCAATGTATACTTCCTCGAAACAAGTAATACCATTGCCATGACTGCATCAGCGGTCGGAGGAACTGGTCCAAACACGGATAAGGTTATCCCATTGTTTCTGACTCAAGCGTTTCCTACTTGGCTTACTTACTTCTTCCTGCTCGGTCTTTTAGCAGCGGCTATGTCTACCCTGAGTGGTCAATTTCATATTATCTCTACCTCACTAAGTTATGATCTTCTCGCTAAAACAATTAAAGATGACTCCTATCAGACGTTGCGGTTAGCTCGGATTGGTTTAGTATTAGGTTTTATTGCCACTGTCTTTGTGGCTTATAAACTACCAGTTAGTATTATTGCGGTTGCTACGGCTATCTTTTTCGGTCTCTGTGCTGCAGCTTTTCTGCCCATGTATGTAGGAGCCTTATGGTGGTCACGTGCAACTAAACCTGGAGCAACCTGGAGTATGGTGTTAGGTACCTCTACCTATATCTTTATGTGTCTCTTCGTCTATACTAAAGAATCTTCAATTTTCGGTCTAGCGAAAGCACTATTTGGCCAACATTCTCTGGCAGGAACAGGCTCCTTAAGTTATATCGACCCTCTAATCATCGCCCTTCCTATCAGTATCCTCGTTTTCATTGTCGTCTCATTATTTACCAAACCACTAAGTCGTGAAGCATAGAAAATACTGCAGCGCTCATAACCTAGAACACTCTAGTTTTAGAACTCTCCTATTAAAACTATTATGAATGCTTCGCGATAAACCACCTTAGCCACTTCTCAACTCTGTTGGGAGGTGGCTAAGTACATTATCGACGAATCTACGTATCTACGTATCTACTTAGCTACTTAGCTACTTAGCTACTTAGTTACGGTATCTACTGTATCGCTAATTGCTAATCGCTCCAATAATACATCTTTGAAGGATCTTCTTCGTCTGAGTGATTCGTATGATTATTTAGATGATTATACAGATCGTTAGAAAGTATCTCTTGATCATTAAAGTTCTTAAGGGTGAACAGACTTCTTGATATCATCACAGGCGTGTAGAGAGGGGTTATAGCATATAGCTCTTCCATATCTGGATTATTTAATCTAATACAACCGTGAGATACATCTTTACCGATACTTGTTGGTGAATTCGTTCCATGAATAGCATAACTTATATTTGACAATTCCATAGCTCTCGTCCCATATACATTATCCGAAGCTGGAATCATTTTATTTGGATTCATCACCTTTTTATTAATATATAACTCCTCTTCTGGGGTTGAGCCAGCTTTCCCTAAGGCAATAAAATAGCTTCGCATCATTTGCTCTCCAGACATAACCGCTAGACGATGACTATCTTTATCAATCGATAGAACCATCGGTGCGAAGGGAATATCCTTATAATACAAGATATTCGGCTTTACCCCCTCCTTGATAGTTGATATAAGATCAAATTCAAGTGGATTAGGAGGAAAATTTTCCTGCGAAAAAAGCCACCCCCCATCTCCAGTGAAAGTGGGAGTGACATCGTTCTTCAACCTATAAGGTTCTCTGGGTAATTCCGATAAATAATTATCGGGAAATGGTTGATGGAGAGCCGTCAAATTTTGAGGAAAATAACCATTTTTCGTTACAAATTGGTAGACAGCACTTCTTATAACGGTCGTAGTCTCCCATAATTGGCGATCCTTCTCGTCAATTAATGTCGTACTCTCTAGCGGATAAATATAGACTTGAATCGACGCCTTTCCACCCGGCCATACAGCCATTCCGACTTCTTTCTTATTTCCATCAATCGCCAACACTTGTTTTGCAGTTTTGGGTTCTCTTTCGTATTCTAGTTTTGGGTTCTCTTTCGTATTCTAGTTTCAGCTGCCCAATCAGCTCATTAACTAACAATTCTTTCGTTATACTGCTCTGTACTTTGATTATTTTCGGTGGGTACCCTACCCCACTAGGTATGACGGTGGGTTGATTATCGATTACTTCATAGGGTAGCATATATGCATATTGATTATTTAAATAATTAGTTATTTGCGTACTGGGTACTTGATAGGATACCAAATAAATTGCCAGTACTATTCCTAGGATAATAGCGATTAGAAACAAGCCAATTACTGTAACCTCTTTATTACTAAACGTTGAACTATTAGAAACAGTCGATGTCAATATAGTGCGCTCATTAAGATCAATCTCTTGTTCTATCCTAAGCACATCAAGCCTTGCTGGAAAATAACCTCTATTAAAGGAACGCTTGATCATTTCCAAGGCTTGTCTGATTACTTGCCGATACACGATCAAATGCTTAACGAGCTTTGTCGTGTAATACTTACCCAAGTGTTGTTTTGCGTCAATTTCTAATGCCAATCCGACATGATACATTGCTTCCTCATTATCTGGTCGTCTACTTAAGAGCTTCGTCCAAAAAAGAGGATCGTTTTTCGATATGTAATAGCCATTCTTGAGATCGTACAAATTATCTCTCGCTTTAGCATTAAGCTCCAAGTTTAGCACCTCATTACTACATACTACTCACGCTGCAAGTACTAATGCCTGAGACTAACCGCTTAATATTAATTGGTAAATATTTACATATTTAGTATAGCTACTTTCCGCTGATTAATCAACCTTTGATATCGCTAAATTAAAAACAGGCCCCAAAGAGGCTAGCGCCTTTCTAGAGCCTGTTACCAGAAATCAAAGGTTAGAGGTTTCGCGTATAATCAGACAACCCTTTACGTTCGTTCTTCACGTTGTTTGCTAGAGCGATTGCTTTTTTCCATGTCTTTTCAACTTGGTATTTTAAAAACTCATGCAAGGCAGACAGTTCTTCATTCTCGTCGTATTTTTGCAATGACTCATAATAGAGTCGTTTATCCTCGTCATACACTATGAGGGGCGGGTGGTTATTGACCATCAAATAATAGTTAAGCAGTGTTCTTCCTACCCTTCCGTTCCCATCGGCGAACGGATGGATGAACTCAAATTTTGCGTGAAGGTAGGAAGCTGCGGTCAAAACATCATGACCGTTGTATTCATTAACTTCAGTGATTAGCTCTGTCAAATCACTCTCTACATCGTCTGCGGATGAACCGACCTCATGGATTCCAGTAACATAATCGTGTTTTTTAAACTCTCCTGGACGTTCCTTGTTTATGATATATTGGCGCTCGTCGTAGGTTCCACTGGTGAGTACTTTGTGGATTTCCTTGATCACTTCCAAGCAGAGCGGTTCCTTTTTAATAATCTGATCTTTCAAAACCTCATAGCATAGTTTTTGGTTTTGTTGTTCAAACAACGTGCGCGGATTCCCGGTATAGTTTAAGACTAATCCATTCTCAAAGATTTCTCTTGTATCTTGGTAGGTGATATCCTCATTTTCAATTTTACCAGAATGAAACGCAAAAAGAATTCGGAAGCTATCTAGATATCTATCTAAATCGGCGGTGGACTCAAGATGGTATGACTGCCACAGTTCTAATGCTTCTGAGTACTACGAATATCTTATTTATCATATTCTGTTCCTCAAATTGTATGATCTCTTTATCCATAAATAAATTAAGATTGACACAAATGCTCCGGA
>CAKMJS010000075.1 GCA_927405585.1 uncultured Desulfosporosinus sp. | reverse complement strand
TAGAAGGTCTTAGAGATTTTCCTATATCATATAAAGTACCTTTAATCTTACCCTTCTCTAATCTGGCAGTATCTCCACGGTACACGGTAAAACCTTTTCCTTCAGGCGCTATCATCATTTTATCATCTGCCATAATACATTCTCCTTGGCAATGCTTAATTAGATCATTTCTTGATTAATCAACCCATTTTATATCTATTTGATCTGCTCCATAAGATTTTGCGCCTATCGTTTCTTTGGCAAAAAGATGTAGCATTAATCAAGATACCATATTTTTATAATGAAAAAAATGAATATCTTCCAATAATTACAAAAGAATTAGATATTCCATTTATAGTTATGGGCGATCAACCAGATGGAACATTTGCTCATGTCAAGATATATAACATATAAAAGATAACAATACGAAAATATCTAGAACACTAAGAGATTATTGGCAATACGACATAAAGGAGGTATTTATATGCCACAAATATCAGAAGAAGAAAGACAAAGAATTTCCAAGACAAAAGACACAATAGAACTTATATTTGGCAAAATTAATGCTGATGCTAAACAATGCATTTTATTTGGTATGGCCAAAGGAATGATAAAAATAACAGATAATGCTAGAGCTCTAAAAGAACAGAATGCAATTACTTCTAACGAGTATTTAGATATTATCAATAGAATGGATGATATCATTACAGACGTATCAAGAAATTGTAAATGTAAGAAAATCTAATCATGACAATAAAAATCAACTCCTATATTCTGCGAGATAAAACAAAAAATAAAATGATAGAATTAACAAGCAGAGCCATAAAAATTAAAACTGAATATGGTTTCAAATTATGTTTGGACAAGAGAGATAAAAATATCAGACATGGGATACCATGTATTAAGTGTGTTTTTTATTACTTAAGTTGAATGGAGGTTCTCGGTTGGGTGATCTTGGAGAGGGATTGAGCCGTTATCATAAACAAGGATTTTGCTCTTTCCATACTCCTGGTCACAAAGGTCGACAGGAGTTTTTTAATGACTTTGATTTTATTGGCTTTGACCTAACTGAGCTGCCGGGGCTAGATATGCTTCACTCAGCGCAGGGGATTATTGCTAAGGCTCAAAAACGATCGGCTGAGATTTTTGGAGCGGAAGAAACTTTTTTCCTGATCAATGGTGGAACGGTAGGAAATCAAGCGATGTTTCTAACCCTAGAAGACACAGTTGATAAACGAGTTGTGGTGGAGAGGTGTTCCCATCGTTCGGTTATGTCAGCTTTAGTCTTAAGTGGATTGAAACCGGAATATGTAATGCCTACAGTTCATCCAGAGTTTAATCTCCCGTTAGGATTTGAGGTAGAGAAACAACGGATTCCTTGGCAAGAGGTATCTGCCTGTCATGTCACCTATCCTAGTTATTATGGCACAGGCTTTAAAATGAACAGCTTATTAGAAGAAAGAACACGTCTAGGAGTTAAGACCCCGATTCTTGTCGATCAAGCACACGGCTCTCACTATCTTGGACCTTTATTTCCTCCAAATGCATTAAAGCTTGGCGCAGACCTTGTTTTACATAGTTCTCATAAAACCTTAAGCGCTTTGACGCAGTCTGCCATGTTACATGTTCAAGGGCGAAGGGTCTCTCGCACCCGCTTAAGGCAAAGCTTAGAGCTTCTACAATCCTCTAGCCCGAGTTATTTACTTCTCGCCTCGTTGGAACGGGCAAGTGAATTTGCTTTGGATTTCGGGCGTTGGGAGTGTCTTCGAGATGAAGTTGAAGTGCTACATCGGAAAGTAGGGATGAGCTTTCGTATTCTCTCTCAAGCAGATATCGGAAAGAATGGTATTCACACAGTGGATTGGTCAAAGATTCTTATTAATACCTCCCCGCTGGGGATAACGGCCCCTCGCTGTGTGGAGTATCTCAGGGAGAATTGTGGTATCGAACCGGAGTTATGGGATGAGGAAAACATCCTATTCATGTTAGGAATAGGGAACACGCCGGAAGATATCCGAAGGCTCACTAAGGGGTTGGAAAGCTTCGCGAGCTTCGCCCATTCGGCTGGTTTTGTAGAAACAAAAATGCAAGTGGAAAAAGAACGGTTCAGAATTCCGACACTGCCTCCACTCATGCTTTCCCCACGAGAAGCTTTTTTTGCCCATAAACGCCAAATTCCTCTTAAGGAAAGTTTAGGTCACATTGTAGGCGAGACGATCTCTCCTTATCCACCCGGAATTCCTGTCGTTGTGATGGGCGAACAAATGACTTGCGAAGTTTTGGATGCGCTACTCGATGCCAGAGAAGGACGGTGGCAAGGGTGGGACGGTTTTAAAAACCAAACAATATGGATTGTCGAGGAGTGATAAGGGATGAAGATGGTGATCGCGATTGTCCAGGACAAGGATGTCGGTAAGCTTCTACAAGGTGTGACGCGTGAAGGATTGAGTGCAACGCGTTTGGCAAGTTCGGGGGGGTTTCTGAGGTCAGGAAATACAACGTTGCTTTTTGGTGTAGAAGAGCAACGGTTGGATACCCTCCTAGCGATTATTCGCGAGACATGTCATCTACGAGAAGAGATGTTGACGCAGACACAGTCAATTATGGGGCCTGTGAACGCTCATATACCCTATCCAATAGAGGTTCCGGTGGGTGGAGCCACAATATTTGTCCTAGATGTTGAACAGTTTATAAAGGTGTGATGGATAGTTGAATCTACAGTTAGCACTTTTGGAGAGAGCGGCAGGCGAAAACCGCTTAGCACATCTCTTGCTGTTTCATGGAGGGAGTGCATTGCATCAGAGAGAGGTCGCACTTCGGTTAGCGCAAATATTAAACTGTAATCAGCCTACTCCGGAGGGGCCTTGTCAAGAATGCTCCCCTTGTCATAAAATTATCAGCGGAAATCATCCCGATGTTTTATGGCTGAGACCGCTTAAGACGACCATCGGGATTGAGCAGGTCCTCGCTTGGCAATCAAAGGTGTACCTTAAGCATTACGAAGGAAACTATAAAGTTTCTGTCATTGAGCAAGCGGATTTAGTGACCTTACCGGCAGCCAATGCCCTGTTAAAGGTTATCGAAGAACCGCCTGAGCGAACCATTATTATATTAAGTGCCCAAAATGCGGAGGGGATTTTACCCACGATACAGAGTCGTGCCCAGCTTATTTATTTCCCCAATCTTTCGCAAGAAGCGTGGCTATCGGGATTGAGAGAGGTGGATCAGCAAGAAGCCATTCAGGCATTTCTGTTAAGTGGGAAAAACCAGAATTTAGCGACAGCTATTCTTGAGCATGGTCTACCAAGCCTGCAAGAATGGGTCGGAAAATTCCGGACTGCGGTGGAAGAGCGAGATTTCCTTAAACTCTTTTCCCTTTTCCCGATCGATAAGAATCAAGCCGTTCTGTATCTGCAGGTCATGGCGGTACAGACGCAAGAAGGGATTCAAAAAGGTACTCGACGTCCTTTTGAGCTTTTGGCGATCGGACAGGCTCTTGATGTGCTCCGACAACAAGTAAATCCAAGACTTGTGCTTGAAGTGTTAGCATTAGAATTATTCCAACAAGGAGGGGCTCTCTGTGATTGAGGTTGTAGGCGTTCGCTTTAAACACGCTGGTAAAATATATTATTTCTCCCCTGGGGACCTTAAGCTTGCTGCATTTGATAAGGTGATAGTTGAAACAGCAAGAGGGGTAGAATTTGGTGAATTGGTCATTCCCGCTCGCCTTGTTACGGACGAGGAAGTTATTCTGCCTTTAAAACAGGTCATGCGTAAGGCTACGACCTCGGATGAACAGTTTGTGGAGCAAAATAAAACAAAAGAAAAAGATGCCTTTCAAATTTGCTTGAAGAAAATTTCGGAACATCAATTGCCTATGAAATTAGTCGATGTAGAGTATACGTTTGACGGTAATAAGATCATTTTTTCCTTTACGGCGGAGGGGCGAGTTGACTTCAGGGAATTAGTGAAGGACTTAGCCGCCATCTTTAGGACCCGTATTGAGCTTCGTCAAATAGGAGTACGCGATGAAGCTAAAATGCTCGGGGGGGTTGGCTCTTGCGGGCGAATTCTCTGTTGTACTTCCTTCTTAGGCGACTTTGAGCCAGTATCGATTCGAATGGCTAAGGATCAAAAACTCTCTCTCAATCCTACGAAAATTTCCGGAATTTGTGGTCGTCTCATGTGTTGTCTAAAGTACGAAAATGGTTGTTATAAATCCGAAGATAAAGATCATCATTGTTGTCGTCGTAACACTCAAGTAGCGGATAAGGTGCTTGAGGGAACGGATGAACAGAACCCTCGTGCGGACAGCGCTTTCTCTTCTAAGCCCGACGGAAGACCACAACGCAATAGGAAAGGGGAAAGGCCCAAAGGAAAGAGTGAGAGAGTATGAGCCAGTTGACCCAGGCCCTTACCGAAGTGGAAGAAAAATTACGATCCTTGCTTGAAGAGGTTAACCGTTTAAAACCTTACGTGCAAGCTTTGGAAGAAGAAAACATAAAGTTAAAACGAGAATGGACCCTTCCTGAAAAGGAAACAGAACGTGTTATAGCCAATGCTGAACACATTCAAGGAGTAGCCCATGATAATCTCGTTCGCCTGTATCAAGAAGGTTTCCATGTCTGTCACCTTCATTTTGGGCAACTGTTAGAAGGGGATTGCCTGTTTTGTATGGGCTTTTTGAGGAAAGATTAAGTGAATCGTTCAAATAAAGTTGAACATCAAGGTTTCGAGGAATTCTCACGATAGAATTAACCGTGCAAGGAGTATAAGATATGTTGGCTAAAGGTACGTTGTACGTATGTGCGACGCCAATTGGAAATTTAGGAGATATCACCTTGCGGGTTCTAGATACGTTGCGAGAAGTCGATTTGATTGCTGCAGAGGATACGCGTCATTCACGGAAGCTTTTGCAACATTACCAAATTGATACTCGCATGACCAGTTATCACGAACATAATGAGAAGAAGAAGTCTCTAGAATTAGTTGAGAAACTTAAAAGCGGCCAAACAATTGCTCTTATTTCGGATGCAGGCTTGCCAGGGATTTCTGATCCGGGATGTGAACTAATTCGTCTATGTTATGCGGAGGATATTCCGGTCGATGTCTTGCCTGGGCCTAATGCGGCACTCACAGCTTTGGTGTTATCTGGAATGCCGACGGAGCATTTTGCTTTCCACGGTTTTTTGCCTGCTACAACAGGAGCAAGGAAAAAACACCTAGAGCAACTGGCAAATCTTCCCCAAACGCAGATTTTTTATGAGGCGCCTCATCGTTTGGTAGCGACTTTACAAGGAATCTTAGAATGCTTCGGGGAACGTGATGTGGCAGTCGTGCGTGAGTTGACTAAATTGCATCAGCAAGTGCACAAGGGTACCGTCAGTGAGTTAAAGGAAGCCTTCGAGTTGACAGCACCTCGAGGGGAGTGTTGTATTGTTATCGCACCTTACATCCCTATTAAGCCAGTCGGAGGCCCAGAACAGTGGTGCCAAGAGGTCAACGATGGAATAAGACGAGGATTAGGGAAGAAAGAGGCCATGAAAGAAGTAGCGAGGCGTTATGAGGTAAGAAAGTCAGAGGTTTATAAGGCGCTGCTGGACGAAGAGACCAGTTGTTAACAGAAGTCGGAAGGCATTGCCAATGAGAAAAGGGACAGATCTGATAATCTTAAAGGATATGAAAAAGAAGGCCAGAAAGGCCTTCGTAGTTAAACTGCACTCAGTTTAATAGTTTGATCTATGTAATTGGGCTGTGAGAATTAAACGGCTTTGGATACAGTGCTCCCAGACACGGTTTCTCCCATAGCAACGGCACATTCACGACAGACGTTCTTGCCGTGGAAAAGTTGGTTATCGCTTGCATTACCACAAAAGACACAAGCAGGCTCATACTTCTTAAGAATAATCTTTTCTTGATCTACGTAAATTTCCAAGGCGTCTTTTTCGTCGATACCTAAAGTGCGGCGAAGCTCAATCGGCAAAACGATACGACCAAGTTCATCTACTTTTCTTACGATTCCAGTTGATTTCATCATTTAATTTTCATCTCCTCTTTACAACTACAGTATTCGACAAGAAACTACAGCCTTATGATACCAATCGTTCCATTTAAAGTCAACCCATTTTTTTTATTGTTTTTACTTTTTTAATTATTTATTCGAAAGAAATGTTCTTTTCATATAAATTTTTAATTATGGGTATACTTGACTAATATGAGCTCCTATACTATATATTTCAGAGATAATTTCCTAACTCGTAATAATATAAAAGTGCTCTGACGTTGAGCACATTTCCAAACCCCAGGTTGATTGTGAGTGTAACCACTAGTGTAACTAGGGTTATGTTCTTTGATCGATTTATTTTAGCGATGATGTTAGTTTGCCGTTTGGAAGCTCTTTCTGCCTCATGGGTCTAATGTTTTTCTTTTTGTCAGGATATTTGTTCAACAAAGAGACGTTTAATTCTATGAAAGAATTTGCATCGAGGAAATTTTACACCATACTTATTCCCTATCTAATCTTTGCCCTAATCTCCATACCCATTGGTATCTTTAATA
>CAKMJS010000074.1 GCA_927405585.1 uncultured Desulfosporosinus sp. | reverse complement strand
AGGGTTGTGCGCTTTCGGCGAAACCCTCCACCGGAGGCTTTCGTGTGCGAAGCCGGCAACTGAGCCAAGGATGGCGAATTTGCCGGGAACCCCGTTCTCAGAGACTGAAGCCTACACGCGTGTCCCGACACAGAATTAGAGCGATGTCCAAGGATGGACAAGTGTCCCTGTAGCCAAGGATGGCGAGAAGGGACCGTCGTAAGTACCGAGAGCTGTTGTCACGCAAGTCCCCTTATGCTAAAATACAATTAGGACGGGATGGAGGGGTAGAGATGGCACCAAATGAAGAATTGCCAAAACAGTTAGAAGAGACGATAAGGCGCGCAAACACCATTTTGTTTAGGCGTGGTCGATCTATACTGACTGGCATGGAAATTTCCGCACTTCAGTTTAATGCGCTCTTAACCATTCGAGAATTTGGGCCCCTATCCATGGGAGATTTCTGTAAACACTTGTTTACGCCGTGTAGTACAGCGACTGACTTAGCGAGCCGAATGGAACGGGCGAAGCTTGTCGAGCGGGTCCGGGACAAGAATGACCGTAGGATGGTCAGGATGCATTTGTTGCCTCGAGGGGAAGATGTCCTTAATCAAGTCATTGCAGAACGTCAAAGCTTTCTCGGCGAAGTTCTTAAGGATTATACCAATGAAGAATACGAGCAATTGTTGCGTAGTTTGGAACTTCTAGAACATCGAATGGAGTTAAAATAATATTATTTGTTGCAATATAAACCCTCACTTAGGCATATTAAGTGAGGGTTTATCTAGTTGTTGAGCCCCATTTCTTTAAATCGGGGTGTCGATCCTTCAAAAGAACTCGCTTTCTGGGATTTCTTATGTGCAGCTACGCAGACGAGTTCACTGCTACTGATTAATCTCCATAAAATCTTGAGAAGTTTCCTAAATACATCCCAAATATAAGCGGTATACTTAAATGACAAAGATCATTAGGAGTGAAGAAAAATGGGAATGAAAATTATCCTAGTAGATGATGAACCGGAAATACTAACGCTGGTGAGAGATTACCTTTCGAGGGAAGGCTTTAGTGTCTTGACAGCGATAAATGGAAATGAAGGCATGCATCTCATCGAACGGGAAAAACCAGATCTCGTGTTACTCGACTGGATGCTTCCAGGGATGAGTGGTTTGGAAATGTGTAGACGCTTGCGAGAATCGAGCACGATTCCTATCATTATGCTGACCGCTAAGTCGGAGGAAATCGATAGAGTCCTTGGCCTGGAGTTCGGGGCGGATGATTATATTGTTAAGCCCTTTAGCCTTCGAGAATTGGCTGCGCGAATCAAGACCGTGCTACGTCGATCCTCTGGGGTGGTACAGGACAACGGAACCTCATCGGTCATAGTCCGAGGGGAATTGAGCATCGATATCACGAGTCACAGGGTAACGAAAAGGGGACAGGAACTTTCCCTAACACCCACTGAATTTAATATTCTCCATTTACTCGCGACCCGTCCTGGTACGGTTTATAGCCGACTTCAACTATTGCGGCAAGCAATGGGCGAGGAGTACCTCTACTATGAACGGTCGATCGATACGCATGTCTCGAATTTACGTAAGAAAATAGAGGACAACCCTAGTGAACCAAAATATGTGGAGACGGTGTTTGGGGTCGGGTATCGGTTTGGAGAAGGGTTATGACCTTACGACGCAAATTCATAATGGCATTAATTGGAATGGTTTTTTTTATGTCCATAGTTTTTACCTCGATTGCCATGATATCAACTCAAACCTTATTAGGACACGCAGAAACCTACGTACAACAAGCCTCAGGAGAGCGCTTGAATCAGCTTTTAAGTGTTTACTATGAGGGTCAGGGGAGTTGGGTGGGGGTACAGGACTACGCCTTGAAGATCACGGAGGTGCCTGACCAGAAATTTGGACGCTCGCCCCGTGACCCTCAACGTTATTTAGTTTTTAACCTAGAAAATAGAGTCATTGTAGACCCGGCTCGTAAAGATCTTGGTAAAGTACTGGCGGAATCTCCGATTGACAACAAAATAAAGAATCAATGGCAGGAAATTAAGGTGGGTGAGCAAACGGTCGGACATTTTTGGCAAGATCCACGTCCGATAGCCATGGTTGGTAAATTCACCATGGATGGTAGATTGGCAAAAACTATTGGGATCTCGATTGTCCAAGCGATGCTACTGGGCTTGATTCTCACGTCCATAGTGGCGTTATTGCTTGGACTTTTGTTGACCCGTCATATTACCAAACCCTTAAATCACCTCATGGAGGCTGTTCGGAAAGTGGGAAAAGGGGATATCACTTCTCGAGTCGAGGTGAAGGGCAATGGAGATATTGCGACCTTAGCCCGTGATTTCAACTGGATGACTGAGCAATTGACTCGCAATGAGGAAGTGAGACGCAATATGGTGGCAGATATTGCCCATGAATTGCGCACGCCGCTGGCGGTTATCCTTGGGAAACTGGAATCAATTCAGGAAGGGGTCTTTCCTGCAACGCCGGAAACCATCCTACCTATTCAAGATGAGACGCTAAGACTGATTCGCTTGGTGCGAGATCTCCAACAGCTGAGCCTCGCGGAAGCCGGTAAATTGCCAATGGCGTTGCAAACAGTCGATCTCAGACAGATTGTCGACAGAATAACGGAGCAGTTTGCTATTGAATTCGAGGAACGGGAGCTACACGTTGAAGTTCTTGGAGAAGTACCAAGCATCATTGGCGACCCGGACCGTTTAACCCAAGTCTTTGTGAACCTAATTGGGAATGCACTTTTACACACACCTCCAGGAGGATCCATTCGAGTGTTACTGGAAGAGGCAGATCTGAGTGTTGAAGACAGCATGAACGATGAAAGAAATACCTATCATTGGCTCGACGTGTTCCGGAGTAAAGGGAAAAAAGCCAAGGAAGCGGAAGCAACAAACCGTCGAGAAAGAAACGGCTCAGGTGATTTGCCATCCGGTCCGTCAATACATGTGACGGTTGAGGATTTGGGAGAGGGGATTCCTGAGAAAGAACTCGAGCATATTTTTGACCGCTTTTACCGGGTTGACAAAGCGCGCGAGCGTGAGAACGGCGGAACTGGTTTAGGACTAGCCATTGCTAAAGAATTCATTAAAGCACACGGTGGCTCTATTCAAGTGGAAAGTAAACTGGATGTGGGAAGCAGTTTCAAGATCATATTACCCGTAAATTTGAAGGTAAGCACAGACGTGAGTACCTTGACAAGATCTTGAGAATTCCAACGTTAATTGACCATATTAGTCTGATATATTTGAGCTGAGAATTAGTTATCTTCAAAGGGTTAGATGGTTGTATTAAAGAGGTCACAAAAAGGAGACGGAGCATGGAGAAAAAATGGTTGAGTAGAAGATGGATGGATAAAAAGTGGCTCAGTAAGAAGTGGGTGACCCTTGGCGTAGTAGGCGTTCTCATCTTAGGAGGCGGTTATTGGACCTATCAACGCTTAACAGCTAAACCTGTAGTGGCTACAAATCTTACGGCGAAAGCAACCATGGGGGACGTGAGTAAGATCATCACCGCAACAGGAACGGTTAGCTTTCCCCATGCGATTCCATTAACCTTTGCCCAAGTCGGAAAGATCGTGGAGCTCAATGTCAAGGTTGGAGATATCGTGAATGCGGGCCAAGTGCTTGCCAAAATCGACGACACAAAGCTTGGAACAGCGGTCTTGCAAGCCAAGGCAAGCCTGATGTCCGCTCAAGCCAATCTTCAAACCCTGCAAGATGGCTTTAATGCTCAGACATACGCACAGGCTCAGGCTTCCCTTCTGAAAGCACAGCAGAGTGCAACCACTGCCCAGCAAAACGCGGATCCAAGTTATTTAACCAATCAAGTCTTATTAGCTGATCAGGCGGTTAAAAACGCCAATGATGCTTTAGCCAAGGCGCAGCAGAGCGCAAATACGTCTTCGATACAATCTGCCCAAAACTCATTAGTTCAGGCTTTAAAAGATCAAAGTACGACTGAGAATGCCCAAAATGGAGGAGCTACTCAAGCTTTAGCTTCGGCTCAGGCGGATTTAGCAGCGGCGGAATTTCAAGTTCAACAACAAGCACAAGGACCGAAATCGGGAGATCTTCAATCGAGACGCGCCAGTATAGAAATTGCTCAAGTCCAACTTGCCAGTGCGCAGGCGGATTTGCTGAATGCTTCGATCATAGCGCCAATGGACGCAGTGGTGGTCAGTGCTCCACTTCAGCTTCACCAACAGTCAGATGCTAAGTCAATTATTACGGTTACACCAGTCGGGAATACGCTTCAAGTGGATGCTTTGATTGATCAAGCAGATATTGCCCAAGTCAAAGTGGGACAGAGGGTAGAGGTAACGCTTGATGCCTATCCGGAGGTGCTGGACAGCGGAGTTGTGAGCTTAGTTGCCTTGCAAGGGACGATCACCTCGAACGTGACGACCTTCGCAGTAACCGTTGCAGTAGAGAATGCCAGTGAGTTTCTTCGAGCAGGGATGAATGCCAATATTAACATAATTGTGGCGGAGGCCAAGAATGTTCTAACTGTTCCCAGTGAAGCGATTAGAACTAGAGGAAATAATCAAAAAAGCGTTCTGATTCCCTTTACTTCAGACGCAAGTAGCGCAGGGAGTGCAGGCAGTAAAACAGGACAAATTGACCCTGCCGCTCAATCGAGCACCCAACCTAGGCTTATGACAAATGCAGGCGGAACTCAGGCCCCAATGATCGGCCAGAGTATCCCAGTGGAGATCGGCTTGGATGATGGGTCCAATGTGGAAATCATAAGCGGTATCAAAGTAGGGCAAGAAGTTATAATCGGCACTAGTGCGTCAGCGACGGCTAGAACTTCGTCGGGATTTAGTTTCGGCGGAGGCGGTGTTAGAGCGACTGGTGGCGGTGGAGCTCCCGCAGGTGGTACTTCTCCTTCTCGTTAAGAATTGGATAGTATAGACTAGGCTTTTAATTTGCCTAATGCGTCAGGAGGGGTGCTATTTGATAAATCTCAAAGGTATCACAAAGATTTATGCAAACGGGGATATCCAAGTTGCCGCTTTAGGCGGTGTAGACCTTCATGTGGGTTCGGGGGAGTTTGTAGCGATCATGGGACCCTCTGGTTCCGGCAAATCGACGTTGATGAATATTCTAGGATGTTTAGATACTCCCACGCAAGGAGAATATTATCTCGACGGAACTGATGTGGCGAAGGCTAGTGGTGACCAGTTGTCAGTGATACGTAACCGAAAAATTGGGTTTGTCTTTCAAGGCTTTAATCTTCTGGCCCGGACGACGGCGGTTGAAAATGTGGAACTTCCTATGCTTTATGCCGGCATGGGAGGAAAAGAACGACGAGCACGAGCCATTACCGCGTTAGAATCCGTCGGTCTTGGTGATCGGATTCACCACCGTCCCAAAGAACTTTCTGGTGGGCAGCAACAGCGGGTAGCCATCGCACGTGCGCTCGTTACAAACCCAGCTATCATCCTAGCGGATGAGCCCACTGGGAATCTCGACAGTCGATCGAGTGAAGAGGTCATGGCGATTTTTCAAAGATTGCACACCAGCGGAAACACAATTATCATCGTGACACACGAAACGGAAATTGCCCAGTTCACCGAACGAGTTGTGCGTTTCCGCGACGGTCGTCTAGAAGGGGACGAATTTGTAAAGAATCCTCGAATAGCCCAAGCTCAGGTTCTTGAGGAGGGCTTAGCAAAGTGAACTTTTTAGAAAGTATTCGGGTCTCTCTCAGAGCTTTGCGAGCGAACAAACTGCGCTCCGCACTCACGATGCTCGGGATTATTATCGGCGTTGCGGCGGTGATTGCCATGGTCGGCATCGGAAATGGAGCAACCGCATCGATTACTGCTCAGATTCAAGGTATGGGCTCGAACCTACTTACGATTAGTCCAGGGCAGTCAAGTTCTGGAGGCGTGAGCGGAGGAGCGGGTAGTTCGAACAATTTAACGATGGAAGATGTTGCTAAGATTCAAGTAGGAACGGCGATTAAAGCAGTCGCCCCAATTACCAATACCAATGCTCAAGTGGTCTTGAGCTCTGGTAACACCTCCACAAGTATTGTTGGGACTACAGAGAGCTACGAAAATATAAAAAACGTTACAATTGCCCGAGGTCGTAATATTACCAAACTGGATGTCAGTAGTAATGCCAGAGTTGCAGTCCTTGGACCGACCGTTGTGGAAAATCTGATGGGAGACGTAAATGCCAATATCATCGGGAAAAGCATTAAGATTAATAATGTTCCTTTTCAAGTTATAGGAGTGACAACAGCTACAGGGTCGACTGGATTCCAGAGCAGTGACGATATGATTACCGCTCCGATCACCACAGTGCAGGGGCGCTTACTTGGTCGAAAGACAGTGCGTAGTATCTTGGTCTCGGCTTCCTCAGAGGACCTAATGCAAACAGCGCAAGAGGAGCTTACGGCAACCTTGCGAAAAGCCCACAAGATTCCAGTCGGCAAAGATAACGATTTCAGGGTTCAGAATCAAGCGGATATGTTAGAAACCATGCAAAGTGTCACGCAAACACTGACCATGCTTCTGGGCGGGATTGCGGGTATTTCTCTGCTGGTCGGAGGAATCGGAATCATGAACATCATGCTTGTTTCGGTCACAGAACGAACCCGTGAGATTGGAATCCGGAAAGCGATCGGGGCTAAAAGCAGTGATATTCTCTTACAATTTCTGATCGAGGCGGTCGTACTCAGTATTTTAGGAGGAGGAATTGGCATCGCCTTAGGTTATGGAGGTTCAAGTCTGGTAGGGAAAGCCTTATCACTCAGTACCAGTATTTCTCCATCCTCCGTATTAATAGCCTTCGGCTTCTCAGCTGCCATTGGCATCATCTTCGGAGTTTTCCCAGCACGCAAAGCCGCTGCCATGGATCCTATTGATGCCTTAAGGTATGAGTAACAACGCAATGCAAGTCGAATGCAAGAATGCAAGTAGGGACGAATGCAAATAGAAAGCAAATATGGACGGTTCTTACCCGCATTCCCGATTGTGAATTCGGATTCTACACGACTTACCCGTATCCTGAGCTAAATGACTGTCCCTTACTTACTCGAAGGAAGAGATCGAAGGCTTTAGCTTAGGTTGTGAATAGAAGGATTATATCAAGGAGGCCCCAATCACATTTTTTATCATTGCGCACGTTAGAGAGGAGAAATATTAGTGAGAGAAAAGAAGCAGCTGCAGAAGGTGCTTGGTGTCATGATGATGTTATTATTGCTGATAGGAATGGTTCCAGGGGTAGCGTTGGGTGCTCCGATACCACAACAGTTGGGATGGCAAGATTTTCTGTCCAGCGAAAACTCCGTGTTCGTTGCTGGGGAAACGAGCAGTATCACTGTTCGACTAAAGGACGTTTTAACTGGTAATCCTTACTCGGGAACAGTGACCGCTAGCATTATAGACCCAGATGACAATGAATATTCTTGTTCCATATCGGGATCAGCAGGAAATTATACGATTTCTAATCTGACGCTTGACACTGTTGGAGGGTATAGCTTAATTATCCGTCCCACCTCTACAATCGACTCAGGCGCAGCCAGTTGGACAATAATAGTGCTCAATGCGGTAACAACGGTTACTGGTTCACTGATTATTAACACGAATAATACATTGAGTGTCAAAGTTACGGATTCCGTTGGAGATCCATTGGCTCGTAAATCAGTCACAGTAGATGGGACGTCAGTAGGGGCAGGGTCCCAATCTTATCAAACGCTCTATGACGGAACGTTCAAGTTTTCTATGACGCCCTCATTACTTGGAACAGTGAACATCTCCTATTCCGGACATGTAATCGGTACGATCACAGTTCTTCCAGCCTATACTCAAAACGCCCGAATTGGCGGGACTTCAGTAGATAATGTTTCGTTAGCCATCTCTATTGCCAAAAATGGATGGGCAACAGGATCCCGTACGGTGATCTTGGCTCGGGATGATGAATTTGCCGATGCCATGGCCGCTGTTCCACTCGCTAAGAAGTTCAACGCTCCGATACTTATGACGGGATCTGCAACTTTAGATGATCGAACGCTCGCCGAGATGTGGGATCTAGGGGTTTACAGCATATACATTGTTGGTGGGACAGGGGTCATTTCTCAAGCTGTTGAGTATAGTTTAAGAAGTTATGGTTTTACGACTACGAGGATTGCAGGTCAAGAGCGCCATGACACAGCGGCCAAAATCTCTTCCGCGGTAGGGGTAAATGCTACCCATACTGTCTATCTTGCCAATGGCTATGCCATACCTGATGCCGTTGCTGCCAGTGCTTTTGCTGCGCAATCGGGGATTCCAATATTGCTCACAGATAGAGATCAATTACCGCCTTCTACAATACAGGCGTTGACAAATCTCAATGCAAGCAACCTTGTCTTGCTTGGTGGTGAAGGAGTAATTAGTACTAACTTAGAAAATGAATTGCGTTCTACGTATGGAGTTAAACGCTGGGGAGGTCAGGACCGCTATGACACCCAATACATTATCTTTCAAAATCTTCTTAATACGACAACCCCCCAGTCCCCATTGTACTTTGCATCCGGACTGGTTCGCCAAGATGATGTCAGTTCGGGTAAACCCAATGCAGATGCCTTGCTAACCGCTGCATTGGCCGCTAAAAATGGAGGATTTGTGGCCATGATACCACCGAATACCCTCCCGTCAAGTTTGAACTACTTTTTGTTATTCAATAAAGGATATATTTCTAAAGCTGCTGTTGTAGGGGATGATGGTGCCGTCTCACGGAATTTAGAGCAACAGCTTCATGGGATGTTGAGTCGATAGGGGGGACTTGTGGGGGACTTGTGTGACACAGCGCTCGGTGCTTACGACGGTCCCTTCTCGCCATCACGACACCTAGCCATCCATGGCGGTGTTCTAATCTCGAACATCCTTGTTCGAGTCTTGGCTACAGGGACACTTGTCCATCCTTGGACATCGCTCTAATTTTGTGTCGGGACACGCCGTGTAGGCTTCTGTCTCTGGGAGCGTCTCGCAAATTCGCCATCACGGCGCCTTGCCATCCTTGGCGGCGCTACTAATCTCGAACGTCCTGTTCGAGTCTTGGCTCAGTTGGCGGCTTCGCACGTCCTGTGCTCAGCCCCGTATCTGGGGTCGCTTACACGGAAGTTTGCTAATTGCTTACGTAAAGACGTCGCGCTCGTGTGACACTGCGTCCCGGGCTTGGGTCGTGGAACGTGGAACGTGGAACGTGGAACGAGACGTGGTGTCTTGGAGACGGCACATTTCATGTGCGCCGTCTTGCTCAGGGAATGTGTAAGTTGGGGTCGATTCGTGGACTTGCATGTCTCTGGGAGCGGGGTACCCGCCATCTGCGTCGTCCATGGATCTATGGCAACAGTGATTGTTCGCCGGTCGAGACTGAAACAGGGTATTGAGATTAGACCGCTACCATCTCCAACACAGGTTTAAGATTAGAACATCGCCATGGATTAAAAGGTGTCATGACTGCTTGAAGAAGCTAGAGGATACCAAGGAAACAGTATTTTTAGATATTGAAAGAGTTGTTGAACCTGTCGGGAAGTGGCAGGTTTTTTTGCTGTATAAAAGGTTTGATATTAACTCGTAATGCAAATCGGAAGCAAATCAGGATGCATGTCGAGAATGCAAGTCGAGAACCGTCCCCACTTGCATCCATAAATTTATTTTAATTAATACTAAGATAAAGAAGGGGAATATTGAGAGAGTGGCGAAGTGATAGTTTATTATGAATTGGACTGGTTAACCATACCAATAAGGACCACTTCAAAGCATATACTAGTAGTAGGTATTGGGAAGAAGGGATTTATAGTGGATCTGGACCGAAAAAGTGGTGTGCCTTATTACATTCAGCTTAAAGAGCAGATTAGGCGACGAATTACCAAGGGGGTGTGGACTGCTGGAACGAAGCTTCCGACAGAACGGGAATTGGCGGAAAGCTTAGCTGTCAGCCGCAATACCGTCAGCCAAGCCTATAAGGAATTAGAAAGCGAAGGAATCTTGAGTTCAGCTCGGGGGAGGGGGACCTTTGTTGAAGATACCCAACTAATCATGCAACAGGAAGGGCGTAAAGAGAAAGTCTTGCGCATAGTTGATGTGGCCATGGAAGAAGCCGTCGGGCTTGGGTTTTCCATCGATGACTTTGTATCCTTTGTCCATGTGCGCGGGATGGAAAAGAAGGATCTCCTCTCCCGAAGGAAAGTGGCCTTTATCGTAACGAACCCTGAGCAACTCTCGGACGTCAATTGGAATTTAGGGCTTGGTGTGAGTCTCCTGCCGTTTTTACTCTCCGAACTTCAGGAATCTCCTAGGGCGCAAGAACGCTTAGACGGGATGGATATGGCTATCACTGGAGTAACCCATCTTGCCGAAGTCAAGAATCTCTTAGATAAACTGCAGATTCCTATCCTCGGTATTTCCTTACAGCCTAAACTTGAGACCATAGTGCGGATCGCCAAATTAACCATGGGTCGTAAGTTGGCGCTGGTTTGTGAAAGCAAGCAATTTGCAGAAAAGGTCATTACAGCACTCAAACAAGCGGGTTTGCATCCTGCGATTAATACGCTGATTCAGCCCAGTGAGGCCAAGTTGCGTGAAGAGTTGTCAGAATGTGGGGCTGTGATCCTATCGCCAAAGCTTCGACTGCGGGTTGAAAAAGTCCTTCCGGAAAATATGGAATGTATTGAGTTTCGATTTGAACCAGATGCAGGAAGCCTCAATTTACTCCGAGGTGCCCTGCTTGAGATAAAGGGGGGGAAGACTTGAAGAAGCAACGCGTGATCGGTATTTTTGACTCTGGAGTGGGTGGGCTAACCGTCATGAAAGAGATCCTAAATCAAATAATGGATGTTCGAATCGTTTATTTTGGAGATACGGCGCGGGTCCCGTATGGGAATCGTTCCACTGAAGAGTTAATCCGTTTTGGAGAAGAAAGCATCGCCTTTTTGATCGGACAAGGAGCAGAGGTGATTGTCGTTGCCTGTAATACCTCTTCGGCAACTGCTCTTCCTGTTTTACGGGAACGGTTTAATATCCCAATGATCGGTATGGTCGAACCAGGGGCCCGTTTGGCAGTCGAGCAAACGATGGCAGGTAGAATTGGGCTGATTGCCACGGAAACCACAGTGCGTAGCAAGGCGTATTCATCGGCAGTGAGCCGCGCGTTGTCCAAAGGGAGTTTCCCTGAAGACTCGATACTTCGGGAGGCTTGGCAGCAAGGAGAAGCGTCAATTTCTTTAGTCAGAGCTCAGTCTTGTCCCCTCTTTGTGCCCTTGATTGAGGCTGGCCTGTCAAACTCCGCTGAAACTCGAGGGATTGCGATAACGTATCTTGCTCCACTACAGGCGGCCTGTATCGATGTCCTTATTTTAGGATGTACGCATTACCCCTTCTTAGAGCCTGTCCTGCATAAGATCTTAGGAGACAATGTCCTAATCATTGATCCAGCCATGGCCGTTGTCGAAGAGCTTAAAGCCTTACTTAAGCGCATGGAAGGTGGAGGGGCCTATGGACCTGTTTTACCACCCTCAGTTTTGGTTCTGGGAAAGAAACATTGGCGAACGCGTTATTATGTGAGTGGGGATCCGGGGCTTTTTCGGCAAGTTGGGAATACTCTCCTCCAAGAACCTATCGACTTAGTGGAACAGGTAACACCGGGAGAGTGAGTGCGAGGTTCGAGGTTCGAAGCACGAAGCAGAAGCACGAAGTACGAAGTGCGAAATATGAAATGCCAAATAAAAATGAGTTCGGTGTGACGTTTAAAGTCTGAGCTCGAAATGCGAAAATTCACTGCGCTGGCATTAATAAATGCTCAAAAAACTTCCGGGAGGAATTATTGTGGAACAAAAGACCTTGGTCTTAGGGGTTATCGGTTCTGATGTTCATGCGGTGGGGAACAGAATCTTAGACTATGCATTTACCCAAGCGGGCTTTAAAGTCATTAATATTGGGGTGCTCGCAACTCAGGAGGAATTCATTCATGCGGCGATTGAAACGAATGCCGACGTGATCTTGGTTTCATCCTTGTATGGTCACGGAGAGATGGACTGTCGAGGTTTGCGGGAAAAATGTCAGGAAACAGGCATCGGTCACATTCTCATGTATGTCGGAGGGAATTTAGTCTGTGGCAAACAGGATTTTGAGTCGGTCAAAGATCGGTTCTTGGCGATGGGTTTTGACCGGGTTTATCCACCCGGAACGATGCCTGAGACACCGATCGATGATTTGCGTAAAGATTTAGGGAGTTCTGAAACATAAGTGAAGGGGGGGATGGACCTTGCAAGCAGTCCTTCTCATCGATTTTGGTAGTACCTATACCAAAGTGACGATAGTCGACCTCGACCGTGAAGAAATTATTGGCACAGCCAGAGCGGGTACGACGATTGAAACCAATATCATGGACGGGTTGAAAGAGGCCTTGGCTCAAATTCCTGCGCCAGAGGGCGGCTGGGAGTTCATCAGGAAGCTGGCCTGTAGCAGCGCAGCCGGTGGCTTAAAGATGATCTCCAGTGGACTAGTGAAAGAACTTACCGGGGAAGCCGCAAGACGGGCTGCTCTGGGGGCTGGTGCTCGGGTGCTTCAAGTCTTTAGCTATGAGCTGACCACGTCGGACCTCGATAAAATTAACGCTGCTAAACCGGATATCCTCCTATTAGCAGGAGGTACCGACGGCGGAAATAAGGAAATCATCCTAAAAAATGCCGAGAAGCTCTGTGAGCTCCCCTCAAGTCTCCCTGTCGTGATCGCGGGCAATAAAGTGGTGGCTGCACAGGTCGCGGACATTTTGAAAAAACGGCATGGCCCTGTGGTTATTTCTGATAATGTGATGCCAGAGCTTGGGGTCTTGTCCGTAGAATCTGCTCGTTTGGCCATTAGGGATGTGTTCTTCACGCACATCATTAAGGCTAAAGGTTTAGACAAAGCGGAAGAGTTTCTTGAGAGAATCATGATGCCTACGCCGGCAGCGGTACTTTCGGCCGCAGAACTTCTGGCGCAGGGACACGGCTCCGAACGGGGAATGGGTGAACTGATGCTTGTGGATGTCGGGGGGGCCACGACCGATGTGCATTCAATTGCCAAAGGCGACCCAAGTAAACCGAGCG
Organism: uncultured Desulfosporosinus sp.; assembly: GCA_927405585.1. Lineage (GTDB taxonomy): Bacteria > Bacillota > Desulfitobacteriia > Desulfitobacteriales > Desulfitobacteriaceae > Desulfosporosinus. The sequence goes on along the minus strand of CAKMJS010000074.1, from coordinate 13,580 downwards.
TAATGCTGAAAGGTTTACCGGAACCGTTTGCCAAACGGACGGTGGAGGGCGACCTTGGGATGCGTTATAGTTCAGAAGCATTAGTGGAAGTGGCTGGACGTCGTGTGTTTGACTATCTTGGCTGGACGGAGGAGCAAGTTGCCTGCCAACTGAGCTTATGTAAAGAAGACCCCTGGCGTATCCCCCAAACAGAGGAGGAAGCCAAGTTCGATGTGGCGATGGGTCGGATCGCTGTAAGTCTAGCGGTTGATCGCCATGTAGGAACGATTGAAGTGGTTTATACACCCTTTGGAGCGAGCTATGTACAACACGGCAAGGATTTGACCCAACTACCGGTCGTCATCGGAACCGGAGGAGTGCTTCTCCATCACCCCGACGCCTCGGAAATCCTAAGGGGGGCGGTCTTTAATTCGGCGGAGCCTACGATTCTCAAACCACAAAAAGCGGATTTCTACTTAGATAAAGAGTATATTTTAGCAGCCATGGGACTGCTGAGAGAAATGGCACCACAAGTTGCGCTAAGGATGATGAAAAAATATGTGGTCAAACTATAATAGGAGGGGTTTTAGAAATGGAATTATCAGTTCAACAAATCGATGCCGAGGAATTTCAGCGTCAGCGCCAGGAAGTCTTGGGACAATGGGAGACCGGTAAGGATGTCAACTTTGAGGAAGCCGTCGCCTATCATAAAGCTTTACCCAAGAGCAAAATATTTGCCGAAAAACTCGCTGAAGGAAAAGCAAAAGGGATTACCTTCGCTCAACCTCGCGCCGGCGTGGCCCTTCTCAATGAACATATTGAGTTGTTACGGTTCTTACAAGATGAAGGCGGAGCAGATTTTCTCCCGTCGACGATTGATTCCTATACCCGTCAAAATCGGTATACTGAAGCACAAGCCGGGATAGAAGAAAGCCAAGCGATTGGGCGCTCAATGCTAAATGGATTTCCAGCCGTCAACCATGGAGTTTCGGGTTGTAGGAGAGTCGTTGAAAGTGTTCAAGTACCTGTTCAAGTTCGTCACGGTACTCCAGATGCCCGCTTACTAGCTGAGATTACGATTGCCGGTGGCTTTACGGATTATGAAGGGGGCGGAATTTCTTATAACATTCCGTATTCCAAAGACGTTTCTATAGAAAGTACGATTAAATACTGGCAGTATGTGGACCGCTTGATCGGTCTGTACGAGGAGCAAGGGGTTAGAATTAACCGAGAGCCGTTCGGTCCGTTGACAGGGACGCTCGTTCCGCCTGCCATCTCACATGCCGTTGCGGTGATTGAAGGAATTCTCGCAGTTTCTCAAGGGGTTCGCAGCTTGACGCTTGGTTACGGACAATGTGGGAATCTCATTCAGGACGTCGCAGCTCTGCATACCCTACCGGTTCTAGCGGAAGAGTACTTGGCAAAACTGGGCTTGCCGAGCGTAATGATCACGACCGTCTTTCACCAATGGATGGGTGGCTTCCCACAAGATGAAGCAAAAGCCTATGGGGTTATCTCCTGGGGTGCAGTAGCAGCGGCCTTAGCCAAAGCTTCAAAAGTCATCGTGAAAACCCCGCATGAAGCGCTCGGGATACCGACCAAAGAGGCCAATGCAGCTGGGCTTCGCACGACCAAACAGATCTTAAACATGTTGAAAGACCAAAGTTTCCCTATGACTCCTGAACTCGCTCTGGAAGAAAACATGATCCTAGCCGAAACAAGGGCCATACTCGATCGAGTTCTCGATCTAGGCGAAGGGGATGCCGCGGTCGGCGCTGTGCGAGCATTTCAAGCCGGCGTCATTGATGTCCCATTTGCTCCGAGCCGTTATAATTCCGGTAAGATTCTCCCAGCCCGTGATAGTGGGGGTGCAGTGCGGTTACTAGATTTCGGAAATATTCCGTTTGATGAAGCGACCAAAGAATTCCATCGCGAACGCATCGCAATGCGTGGACGAGATGAAGGACGAGATCCTTCCTTCCAGATGGTAATTGATGATATTTATGCAATCGGAAAAGGGATGCTGGTTGGTCGGCCAAGGAGTTAACCTACTGTCGGTGCCAGTTGAGACACGTTCACAACGGGCGCTCGCAGGCCAAACTAACACGCTAGCTCCTGCTCCAAACAGGGTGCCCGCCAGATTCGCCATCCTTGGCTCAATGGCGGCTTCGCACATCCTTGTGCTCCGCCCTGTTTTCCGCGTCGCTTTCGTGAAGTTTGGTGGGCCGCTCGCTTTAGTTGTTCACTTAGTCTCAACAGGCACCTGCCTTAGGGTCAAGCCCCTTGGGAGTATTTATGGGGAGAGGGGACGGTTCTTACTTGCATCAAAAGGCGGTGCCGGTTGAGACACGTTTACTCCGGGTCGCTCGCAGGCCAAAAATCACGCTAGCTTACGCTCCGGAGGAGCGGAACCCGTCCTTGTGTTTCGCCCTGACCCCCTCATCGCTTTCGTAAAGTTTGGCGGGCTGCTCCCATTGGTCGTTCACTTAGTCTCAATCGGCACCTGGCCTTCAGGTCAGGTTAAGCCCCTTGGGGGTATATAGACTTAGGTCGGGAAGCCCGTAGGAACACAGGGGCGGCGCCTCTGTTCCACGTGGAACACGTGTGCAAGATATGTGCAATGCAAGACTTGGGGACGTTCTTAAAACTTCATTCAGGAGGGCGTGTGTCCCGCGGGTTTAAATTCATGAGGAGGGTCTAATTTAAAATGAAAATTATTGACGTTATTGTATCACCGGGGCTGACTGGATTTTACTTTGATGACCAGAAGGCGATTAAATGCGGAATTACTCAGGACGGCTTTACTTGTTGTGGAGAGCCGCAAACACCAGGCTTTAAGGCAGTTCGCCAACGCGGGGAATCAATTTCTGTCATGCTTATATTAGAAGACGGTCAAATGGCGTCGGGGGACTGCGCTGCCGTTCAGTATTCTGGGGCAGGCGGTCGAGATCCGCTTTTTTTGGCAGAAGATTTTATACCTATTATTCTGGATGAGATCGCGCCTAAGCTGGTTGGGCAGGAACTTGATTCCTTCCGTCATTTGGTAAGTCTGGTTGAGAATTCGAAACGACCGAATGGGGAACGATATCATACTGCGATCCGTTATGGAGTGAGCCAAGCGATTCTTGACGGCGTGGCTAAAGCAAAGAAAATGACTATGACCGAAGTTATTCTAGAGGAATATGAACTCCCAATGGTTCTTGAACCGATTCCTATCTTTACCCAAACCGGCGATGATCGCTATGATAACGCCGATAAGATGATTATTAAACGGGTTGGGGTGTTACCACATGCGCTGATAAACAATGTGGAGACCAAGCTAGGGAAAAACGGGGAACTGCTCCTCGACTATGTGGAGTGGTTGAGAAAACGGATTATGACCCTCGGCGGCGATGATTATCGGCCAGTCTTACATATCGATGTTTATGGTACGATCGGGATAGCCTTTGAAGATGATACGGAGCGGATGGTTGAGTACTTTGCTAAGTTGGAGAAAATGGCTTCGCCTCTGCAGTTGCGGATTGAAGGCCCCATGGATGCAGGGGGCTTAGAAAGTCAGATTAAGCAACTAAAATCTTTACGTGATGCATTAATAGCTGGTGGAGTTAAGGTGGAAATTGTCGCTGATGAGTGGTGCAACACCTATGAGGATATCGTCAAGTTTGTGGATGCTCAAGCTGCCGATATGGTTCAGATCAAGACACCGGACCTGGGAGGAATTCAAAATACCATTGAAGCAGTACTCTATGCCAAGAAATTCGGTGTAGGTGCTTACGTCGGTGGAACCTGCAATGAAACAGATTGTAGTGCACGGACTGCTGTACATGTATCACTAGCATCTCGCCCAGATCAAATGCTGGCGAAACCCGGTATGGGCGTCGATGAAGGGTTAATGATCGTGCACAATGAGATGAGTAGAACGCTGGCCGTGCTAAAGTATCGGGAAGGAAAGTAGGGAGTAGACAACCACTATGAGTAAAATCGGGTTAACAACGACGGTGCCGGTGGAAGTGATTTTCGCAGCGGGTGATACACCGGTTGATTTGAACAATATTTTTATAACAAGTTCAGAAGCCATGCGTCGAGTGGAAGAGGCGGAGCTTGCGGGCTACCCGCGGAACGTGTGCGGTTGGATTAAGGGTTTGTATTCGACGGCGTTACAGAATCCAGACATTCGGAGCATTGTTGCTGTGACTCAAGGAGATTGTAGCAATACTCACGCCTTGATGGAGACGTGGGAGGTGGAGGGGATCGAGATTATCCCGTTTGCTTTTCCATATGATCGTGATCCAGACATGCTCCGGCTTCAAATGGATAAGCTAATAGGGGCTTTAGGCACAACTTGGGAGGGTGTGAACAAGCAAAAGAAACGCCTTGATCAGGTACGGGCCTTGGCCTGGGAAATTGATCGGTTGACTTGGGAAGAAAACCGAGTGAGCGGCTTTGAAAACCACCTCTACCTTGTTTCCTGTTCGGACTTTAACGGTGACCCAGACGGCTTTGCCCGTGAGATGGAGGGGTTTATACAAACTGCGCGCGAGAGGGAGCCTTTTTCAGAACGGGTTGCTTTAGGGTCCCGTGGAAAGGGAAAAGGGAAGGGACGTGAGCTTCGGCTTGGTTATATCGGGGTTCCCCCTATTTTTCCCGAACTCTACGAATTCTTAGAGGAACACGGAGCCCGCGTGGTTTTCAATGAAGTGCAGCGACAGTTTGCGATGCCCTTTGAGACGGACGACGTTGTGGAACAGTATCGCTTATATACGTATCCTTATAAAGTATTTCAACGAATTGAGGATATTGCTCGAGAGGCAGAGCGCCGTCAACTAGACGGAATCATTCACTATACGCAAAGCTTTTGTTATCGTCAGATCGAGGATTTGATCATACGAAAAAAGCTGGATTACCCCATTCTGACTTTGGAAGGGGAAAATCCAACCGGGTTAGATGCACGTAGTAAAATGAGGGTAGAATCGTTTCTAAGCATGCTAGAGTAGCGAGGGTCCGCGACACACGTCCTCGGCCATGAGTTCATCGTGCCAACTAGGGCTTTAATCCTTGATGTAAGCTGGCAGTGTTCCCGGCAAATCGGACATCCTTGTCCGGTTGCCGGCGGGAAACGTCCTTGTTTCCCGCACTGCTTTAGGAAAGCGGCTTAAAGCCGAGTTTGGCTACGACGACCTCAAAGGCGTCGGAGCATGTGATCGCGCACCCTCTGGCTGGGGTTGACGGGGGTTAGAACGACAGAGTGGCCTTTTGGCGCTATCTGTTTTGACTCAGAGACGCTTAAAAAATTTCTTGAGTAGGGGGGCGGCACATGTCTGGACAAACGATCTGTGGAATTGATTTGGGGAGTCGGAGTGTGAAGATCGCCCTTATGAGATCCCAGATAGAAGAGGAAGATTTTAAGATCCTCCGCTTAGAAAGCTTGGATACAATTCGTTTTTACCGGGAGTATGGACGAAAGCAGGGCGATAAGCTGGTCGTGGATTTTAAGGCTTTGGGATTGCCTGAGGTGGATCGCTTAGTTTCCACCGGTTATGGGCGTAATACGTTGGAACTCGCTGGAGGAGAGGCTATTCCGGAGCTCAAGGCGCATGTGTTGGGAGCGATTTATCAAACGGGGCTCAAGGATTTTACGTTGGTCGATCTAGGTGGGCAGGACAGTAAAATTATTCAGGTTCGCAAGGGGAAAATGGTTGATTTTATGACGAATGATAAGTGTGCGGCGTCTTCTGGACGCTACTTAGAAAATATGGCGAACATTCTTGATATGTCACTTGAGGAACTGGGACAATACGCTGAAGCACCAGTGGAGTTGAACTCGACGTGTGCGGTATTTGGCGAAAGCGAGTTGATCGGTAAGATTGTCGAAGGCTTCCCCTTAGCTGAACTTGCGGCGGGGGTTAACGCTACGATTGTCAAGCGTATTTTACCGCTCCTGCGTTCGTTCAGCGGTGATGATCTAGTCTTTACCGGGGGTGTTGCGCATAACCATGCAGTAGGCCGGCTTTTAGAGGCTGGGTCGGGCAAGAGAATTGTTATACCGCAGGAACCCCAGTTTAACGGAGCGATAGGCTGTTGCACTTACGCGAATCAAGAGTAACCATAGCTAAGAAAAAAATACTACATCACAAAGAGGTTTGACATAATGCAAAAATTGCTGGACGGTTTGGTTCGCTTTAGACAAAAGGACTACCTAGAACATAAAAACTTATTTAATCAATTGAAACGACGCCAAGAACCTCATACGTTGTTCATCGCCTGTTCTGATTCACGAGTAGTTCCAGAAATGATCACGAAAACATTGCCGGGAGATTTGTTTGTCGTTAGAAATATTGCCAACATGGTTCCACCCTATAGGGAAACACATCAGGAATATGTAGCCACGACTTCGGCCATCGAATATGCAGTTAAGGCCTTAAACGTTGAAAACATTGTCGTTTGTGGTCACTCTAATTGTGGGGGGTGTGCCGCAATGTATTTACCCAATGAGGTGCTCAATGAGTGGCCAGACACCAAGAAATGGTTGGAGCTAGCAGACAATGTTAAAAAAAGGGTCGCAGAACATCTGGAAGATAACGATGAACACATGAGGGAATGGTTAACCGAACAAATCAACATCGTTGAACAGATTAAACATTTGTTAACCTACCCTTATATAATCGAGAAGTATCTAAAAAAAGAGCTTGATATTTTAGGAATTTATTACATGATTGAAACTGGAGAAGTTTTTGTTTTTAACTATGAAAGTGGCCTTTTCGAATTATCGAACTAATGTCTTGAGCGTATCGGGCCATAACGCCACGGGGACGTTTGTAAACTTAAGCCAAGTTTGGCTACGACTTTGCGCAGAGGCTGCGAGCCTTGTGATCTGGACCCTCTGTTCTAGGAAGATGGCGAGGGAGGGCTTCACTTGGAGGTGAAAGTGTGAGTAGTGTGTTGAAATTCATAACTAGCATTATGAACTATTTCCACGACAAATTAGTCCTACTCAGTCGTCACTTGGGACTGCACCTTGATGATAAACAACTTCATTTTCTGGTCATTGGACTGTTGGGAATTGTGCTTTTTCTATTTGTACATAAGTTATTCAAGTATCTTATTCGGTACAGTTTAACAGCAATTTCCTTTATGTACACCTTCACTGTCCTTGTTGTGCTTGTTTTCGCCATTGAGCTTGGACAGAAATTAACCGGTCGAGGTAGCATGGAATTCCAAGATATTGTCGAAGGCCTCTGGGGGTTTATGATTGCGTTTGCAATTTACCTAGGAGTTGTAACGATTGCCCGTTGGTTAAAAGGGATTTTCGGACACCGCAGTGGATTACGTAGGTGAATTTTGAAGTAATGTAAGTAATTATATAATTATGTAATAAGTATGCAAGGTTGGGTTAAGTAAGTAAAAATGAGGTGAATTAAATTAATATAACGAAGGTTGCTAAAGCGGGTACCTTGGAGTCCAATGATATTCTGATCATGGTCATGCCCAATGAATCTGGAAAAGTAGAGCTTGAACTTGAAAGCATTGTTATTCAGCAGTTTGGCGATGTGATTGAGCAAGTGATTTTAGATAAAGTTAAGGAAATGAATGTTGAAGGGATTACTATTAAAGCCCAAGACAAGGGAGCTTTAGATTATACGATCGGTGCGCGAGTCGAGACGGCAATTAAAAGGGCAATGTAGGTTCTAAGGCAGAAGGCATGGAAAAAGTGTGTTAAAAGGACCGTCCCTTTGACACACCCAGTGAGGTGGTATTAAGTAGTGCAAAAGTTAAGGCGATCGATGCTTTTTATGCCGGGAAATAACCCAGGCATGCTTCAAGATGCGGCAATTCTCGGAGCAGATTCCATCATTCTAGATTTAGAGGATGCAGTCAGTCTCTCGGAAAAAGATAGTGCCAGAATTTTAGTGCGGGAAGCCATTAAAACGATCGATTACTCACAGGTTGAAGTCGTTGTGAGAGTAAATCCTTTGGATACGGACTATGGGGCACTTGATGTGGAGGTTATCGCTCGGGTCAAACCAGACACCTTAATGATCCCCAAGGCCAATGAACAAGAAATTAAGCTTGTCGATCAAATGCTCAATCAAATTGAAATAGAAGAAGGCTATGTCCCTGGAAGCATTAAACTGATTGCACTCATTGAAACAGCGCTTGGACTTGAAAATGTCTATAACGTCATTCAAGCCTCTAAGCGGGTGGTGGGGGTTTTGTTGGGAGCAGAAGATTTGACCTCGGATTTAGGCATTGAAAGAACCAAAGAGGGTCAAGAAATCTTTTATGCGCGCAATAAAGTGGCGAATGCCTGCCGCGCTTTAAAGGTGGATTCAATTGATACTCCGTTTACCGATACGTTTGATTGTGAGGGACTGGCTAAGGATACAACGAAGGCAAAAAGCTTAGGGCTGACTGGGAAATCGGCCATTAATCCAAGACAAATTGAGATCATTCATTCCGTCTTTGCACCGACCGAGGCGGAGTTAAAACATGCCCTAAGGGTTCTAGACGCCATGGAGGAAGCGAAAAAAGAAGGAAAAGGCGTTTGCTCCTTAGATGGTAAAATGATCGATGCTCCTATCATTAATAGAGCCAATTGCACGGTCGATCAATGCATTAGACTAGGACTGATTAGTGGCGAGGATGGCGCAAGATGAAAACGATACTAGGTCGAGAACTTCCAGATTATATCGAGGGGTATGGAGAGGTGACGCCTTTTCAAGGTGCTTTTAAGGATGCGAGGATCAAAACTAGAGTCGCTGTTAAGCTGACAAGTGTCAACCCCTCAGATCAAAAAGTACTTGCTAACTTAGAAGAGGCGTTTGATAAGCTCAACCTGAAAGATGGTATGACGATCTCCTTTCATCATCACTTAAGAAATGGAGATCATGTCTTAAATATGGTCGTCGAAGGGCTGGCTAAACGAGGGTTAAAGGATCTAACCATTGCCGCTAGCTCGATTTTCCCAATTCATGAGCCACTAGTAGCGCACATTGAAAACGGCGTTGTCACCGGTCTAGTCTCAAACTACATTTCGGGTCCCGTGGCGGAAGCTGTTTCGAAGGGTAAACTGAAAAAACCTGCCCTCATGCAAACTCATGGTGGACGGTCAAGAGCCATAGAAAGTGGGGACTTGCATATCGATGTAGCCTTTCTGGCGGCCCCCACGGCGGATACCTATGGTAACATTAATGGAGTGCATGGGAAGGCTGCTTGTGGTACGTTAGGCTATGCTTTGTCAGATGCCGAATTTGCCGATCAAACGGTCGCCATAACCGATAATTTAGTGCCCTTCCCTGCCTGCCCTATCCAAGTTAGCCAAGTATTTGTCGATTACGTCGTTCAAATTGATTCAATAGGAGACCCAGCAGGTATTGTATCGGGTACAACTAAAATGACCAAGGATGCGGTTGCACTGATCATTGCTAAAAGAGCAGCAGAGGTGATTAAGGCGTCCGGTTTAGTGAAGGATGGCATGTCGTTTCAAACGGGAGCAGGAGGAACTTCCCTAGCAGTCGCCGCAGAGCTACAAGAGATCATGCAGCGTGAAGGAGTGGTAGGAAGCTTTGCATCCGGTGGAATTACTGGACCCCTTGTAGAAATGTTAGAAGCGGGACTTTTTAAAACTCTCTTTGATGTACAATGCTTTGATTTAGAAGCCATCGATTCGTATAGATCGAATGCCACCCACCAAGCCATGTCAGCCTCCATGTATGGTAATCCTCACACTAAAGGTGCGGTGGTCAACTGTCTCGATATCATGATCCTGGGAGCCACTGAAATTGACACAAACTTTAATGTCAATGTCACAACAGGGTCAAATGGAGTGATTATCGGTGGTTCAGGGGGGCATAGTGACACGGCGGCAGGAGCAAAACTTTCGATTGTCGTCACAAATCTAATCAAGGCTCGGCTTCCCATCATCAAGGATCAAGTCACAACAATTACAACCCCAGGAGAAAGCATTGATGTTGTGGTGACGGAACGAGGAATCGCTGTCAATCCTAGAAGAGTCGACTTAATTGAAAAACTAAGGATGACGAACCTACCACTGGTGACCATCGAGGCGTTAAAAATAATGGCGGAGAAAATAACAGGCATACCAAAGGATGTACCAACCTTAGAGAAGATCGTCGCAGTTGTGGAATATCGCGATGGAAGCGTGATCGACGTGGTAAGGCAGATTAAGTAGAGAGTCAGTTTATTAGCACAGTCGCACACGTTTCATTTGCTATTCGCTTGTCGCCCAGCTAAACCGCAAAACCCTTGTGCTTTCTGCATGCGCGACCGTTGCGGTTCTTAACGCCTTAACGACTGGCGCTCATTGACGCAAATTCCACTTAAGTGCTCCTTAAGCTAAGAAACTTCCTCTAGCCTTGGTCACCGGGAAGCGAGCACGTGGTACTAGGGGTACCAAGCCTCGTCGTAGCCAATCGTAGCCAAGCCATGAATGAAATGTAATTGCTTAGAGAACCATCAAGCGGAAAGAGCGTGCCGAATGCAGTTGGCGGAGCGTTAAGACGAGCATTGGTCGCACATGCAGTTTGCCCAGAGGTTTTGCGAGTTAGCTCCGACGACAAAATGAGCCGCTCTGGAGCTTTGGTGAACGTGCAATTTCATTTGCATTCATCCATTCATTCATTCATTCATTCTTAAAGGAGATTACACTAATGTATGGAGTTAGCCCTGAACGGGTAAATCTCAAAAACTGGGCAGAACGAGCAGAAGTCGAAGCCTTTCTCCAGAGTTTTGACTTACTCTTAGATCGGGATGTGGATTATACATTAGCTATAAGAGATGGCACGTGGAATCCAGCGACGAAAGGAACTTCGATCGTGGCCACCTGTTCCAAAGCAAAAAGTGTCCTAAAATGCTTTGCCGTCAGCGAGGAGCTACGGGATGAAGGAATCACCGCCCTCTTGATTTCCACAATGATTGATAAACTTTTCAGTCAGGGTCTGTACCATAGCTTTATCTTCACGAAGCCCTCGAAGGCTCGGATCTTCTCAGTTCTTAATTTTAAACTTATCCATAGCAATGCAGATGTTGCTCTTTTGGAGAATGGCATTTATGATATCCACCAAGCGATTGAGGAAATGAAAAAAAAATACTCAATAGGGGATGCGGAAAAAGCAGCCCTCGTTATGAATTGTAATCCGTTCACCTTAGGTCACTACTATTTAATAGAAGAAGCTTCGAAGAACCATCAAGAAGTTCTAGTGTTCATTGTTGAGGAGGATCAATCCCTGTTTCCTTTTGAAACGAGATATGAACTTGTTCGCAAAGGCGTTGCGCATTTAGAAAATGTTAAGGTATTGCCAAGTGGAGAGTACATCATCTCTTCAGTGACGTTTCCTTCTTATTTTATCAAGGAAGAGGGAAAAAGGCTCCGCGCATACACGGAGTTAGACGCCTCAATTTTCGGAAAGTATTTTTGCAGACATTTAAATATAAAGCAGAGATATGTCGGGGACGAACCCTACTGCAAGGTCACAGCGGCTTACAATGAGGCGCTCAAGAAAGTACTTCCCACCTATGGTACAGAGGTGACGCAGCTTCCGAGAAAGTCCGATGGAGAGTTTGCTATCAGTGCATCTCGGGTAAGAAACTTACTAAAAGCTGGAGAGCTTAATAGTCGGGAGCTCAACCATCTTCTGCCTGAAGTTACTCTGGATTTTTTAACAACAAACCTTGGAAGGGAGATCGTGGAGAAACTGAAAAGTAATGACTCTGCGCACTAGAACGATGAAAGAATACACTGCCGATGAACTCCTTGACGCAAGAGAAAAAAGGGCTGGCTTAATCGAAAGCCTCCTAAAACAATATAACACCCCTCTGTTAGTGATGAGAGTGAACTATCCTGGGCTCAAGAAAACAAACCTATTAACGGCAGCGATGATTAACGATATGAGTCCTTTGATCTGTACCCTCTTTAGCGATAACCTAAGAGGAACGCTTCTTACCTATGGGGCAGACGGTCCCGTTTTTTATGCTGCGGTGGATGAAACCGTTTCCGCTTTAAAGATAATAGCCATTAATTTTGAAGAAACTCATAGCCTTGGTCGCTGTTTAGATCTCGATGTATATGATCGTTTGGGGCAGGGCCTAAGTCGACAAGATCTTGGATTTTTGAGCAGAAAGTGTTATCTCTGCGAGGACGATGCCCAGCATTGTGTTAGAGCAAGACGCCATAGTGAGCGTGAGATCATCACATATATTGAAGAAAAATATCAGGATTATTGTGATTTTAGGGAATCTAGCAGTCATAGTTGAAAACATCCATAGTGGGGAAAATGGTGAAATTAGATGTCGATAGTAGGAGAGAACAGTTGCATCGATGACCGAGCAATCAACATAGCGAGTCTAGCTGTACAAGCCATTCTCTATGAGGCTTCCTGCAGCCCATCGCCTGGGCTAGTTTCTAAAGTATCATGTGGCGCACATAGTGACATGGATTACTTTACATTTCTAGATAGTGCCACCTCGTTGATTAACCCATTGATTCGTTGCACGGAGGCGGGACTTTCTACCATAAGCCCCCAAGAGCTTTTCAGGCAAATTAAGCAGATTGGGCAACTGGGCGAACTACAAATGTTAGAGAAAACTTCAGGTGTCAATACCCATAAGGGAACACTCTTTTTACTGGGGATATGCTGCGCTGCCGGAGGAAAGGCACTCTTCGATGGAACTGGATTTATATCCCTGCCAAGTATTATTAAAGAAATGACCTCGGGTTTGATTGAGAGAGAATTGAGTTCTAGACTAATAGAGTTTATGAATGCCGACAATGCTGCTCTGACAAATGGAGAAAGACTCTTTTTGCATCATAAAGTAGAAGGAATACGGCGAGAAGTACAAAGAGGATTGCCCACAGTTTTTGACTATTCTCTCGGGTTTTACAAGGCAAATCACGGCTTAAGCCAAAACCATCGACTCGTGCAAACTCTCTTAGCCATTATGCAGTTTTGCGAAGATACGAATATTTTGCACAGGCACTCCCTGGATACGTTAAAAGAAGTTCAGGAAACTGCTAAACAGATCTTGTCCATAGGGGGAGTGACAACCCTCCAAGGTCTAAAAGCTATTGAAGCCATGAATGAGGACTTTTCGAAGCGCATGATTAGCCCTGGTGGCAGCGCCGATTTATTAGGGGTGACAGTCTTTTTGGAGCTCTTGGAAGACTACCTAGGGAGGGACCGCGATCACCCCCTCCTCGGCCATGCAGTTGCCGTGCCAAACTAGGGAGGGACCGCGTCACACGTCCTCGGCCATGCGATTGTCGTGACAAACTAGGGCTTTAAGCCTTCGATGCAAGAGGGCAGGGTTCCCGGCAGATGCGACATCCTTGTCGCAGTGCCGGCGGGAAACGTCCTTGTTTCCCGCCCTGCCGATGAAAGGGCTTCAAGCCGAGTTTGGCTACGACTCACGCATAGGCGTCGGAGCGTGTGATCGCGGCCCCTCTGGCTTGCGTCGACGGGGATTAGGAGCGACGGAAGGCCGTGGCGCTGTCTGCGTTTATTGACGCAAAGGCGCTTGTGTGCGATCGGGGTCCAGCCCCGGACCAGAGCCTGGGACGCAGTGTGACACGGCGCGACGTCTTTACG
>CAKMJS010000073.1 GCA_927405585.1 uncultured Desulfosporosinus sp. | reverse complement strand
GGTAATTAATTTGGTAATTACATTGTCGTTTCTGTCCCATTACTACACAAGCCCCATTCATTAGGCGCTACGGAAACTACTTGTTCACTCTGGAAGTAGTAGTAAACCCTGGTGGTAAACCCTAGTGCCTGACACCAACTTAAGAACTTATTGTTTAGCTTGTACGAAAGCGTCAATTATGACCCAAGTTTAACTCTTCCAGAATTATGAGACAAAAAACGTTCATGGCCATGGATAGAGGCGGAGCTATCACGGGAGATCGGTTGATATATGTATATGGAAAGCCGAAAAGATACGCTTAAGTAGTATAAAAGCGTCTGAAAGGAGCCGTATTCATGAAATGTAAAAAGTGCAAATCTATAGAAGCTACTATTCGCTGTCGAAGTCGGAAATAGAATGAAAAAGCGACTTATATCCGTCGCTCATGGAATGAAAAAAATCCAAACCTTTCTTCAAGAAAACTACTTAAATATTGGGCATAATGATGAAAGGTTTGGATTCTGTTTTTGTTTGGATAATCTATGAAATCCAAACATTTGGATTTCATAGAACTACCTAAACTCGTTGTAAAGTGGAGAGAACGATTGGTTAGTCCTTGGGAGGATAATTTAGTACGGTGGTTGTTCCTTTTGGAGGGTTCAAAGGATGAGGAAATTTTTGAGACGTTGGAGGAGATCGCTATGAAAGATCCTGTACTAAACCAAGCGATGGAAGAATGGGGAAAATCGAGTGATGACCCTGAAGTACGCGCAATTTACTTTGCTAGGCTAAAGGCAACCCTAGATGAGAAGGCAGCTATCAAGGAAGCAGAACTGAGACTGCTGGACGCAATAAAGCGTGGTAAAGAAGAAGGTAGGTTATCGAGAGACAAAGTTCATAATTCTTTCCCTCATAACCTGTCGGGTAATCCAGACAAGTGTTGGGTAAATCAGACAGTTTTTTTGATACGATAGTTTATTAAAAGCTTAGAAGAAGTATGATTAGACGATTAATCATGCTTCTTCTTTTTTGGCCCGTTTATTGCAATAGTATGAAGATTGCAATTATGAAATAGAAACTAGAGGAGGCGATAGTGAACAAATGAACAAATATAGATAAAGGGGGAGATTGCGGCGAAGTAATTACTGTAACTATCCCTCTTCTGGCAACAGCTTTGGCTATCGCTATCGGAATCTTCTTTTACTAAAATTCATTGGACACCAAAAAGCATAATTGACTGTTTTGAACATGGTACATCCTGTGAGCCAAGGTCTACATGAGTACCAGGAAATATGAAAAAGTACAATTAAGGAGGAGATAATATGCGCAAAGCAATTATGGGCGCAGGATCCCTTGGGACTATAGCCGGGGCTCTCATCATAAAGAATGGCGGAGACATTGTCCTAATTGATGCCAACAAAGAACATGTTAAAGCATTAAATGAAAAAGGGGCTACCATTACCGGGACAATGGAGCTTAATATTCCTGTAAAAGCCATCACCCCGGATGAGATGACTGGGATTTATGATGTGGTTCTATATCTGGTTAAGCAAACGTATAACGAGGTTGCCTTAAAACAATTACTGCCTCATCTGGGTCCCGATAGTGTCGTCTGTACCTTACAGAATGGTGTTCCTGAGGATGCTGTAGCGGAAATTATTGGTAAAGAGCGCACCTTAAGCGGGACGGTAGGCTGGGGAGCAACTTATGTGAGTCCCGGGGTCTCGATGCTTACATCTGACCCCAACAAGATGAGCTATGATATTGGTGAACTGGATGGCAGCATCAGGGAACGGACCAAAAGGGTTGCCGAACTGTTAAACCTATCAGCAGAGACCGTTATAGTGCCAAATCTGGCTGGAATTCGCTGGACTAAATTAATTGTGAATGCCACTATGAGTGGTATGTCTGCATCCTTGGGCTGTACCTACGGTGATATCTTAGATAATGAAAAAGCTCTTGCCTGTGCAGTACACATTGGTAACGAGACCCTTGAAATTGTTAAATCCAGAGGGATTAAATTGGAACCTCTCCAGGGACATGACCTGAGTGTTTTGGCCTTTCAGAATAAGAAAGAACGGGCTGAGAAATACCCTTACTATAAGGCCATCTATTCACCACACCGTCTGCTAAAGGCCAGTATGCTCCAGGACTTGGAAAAAGGTCTAAAGACAGAAATTGATGGTATTAATGGGGTTATTTCCGATTGGGGTAAAAAACTGGCTATTGCTACTCCAATCAGTGACAAAGTCGTAGAGATCGTTAAGGGCATCGAAGCAGGGAAGTACACTTATAAGCTTGAAAACCTAGATATGTTTGAACTACCTGAAATTCCAGAGGCATAGATTATCAGTTAACCATAGATAACAAGGAGGAACATCAAAATGACAGTATCATCAACAAAACGAATCATCTGCTGTGCAATTACCGGGTCCATTCATGTACCCAGCCAGTCACCTTATCTGCCTATCACCCCGGATCAAATAGCTCAAAACGCTCTTGATGCTGCGAACGCAGGGGCAGCCATAGTCCATATCCATGCCCGTAATCCTGAAACAGGGCAGCCTTCAGCTGATTTGGAACTGTATCGCGAGATTGTGGGTAAAATCCGGGCCAAGAATCAAGAAGTAATCATCTGTCTTACCACTGGTGGCGGCGCAGGCATGACCGTAGAGCAACGAGTCGCAGTCGTTCCCGAGTTCAAGCCTGAACTGGCTTCCATGAATGCTGGTTCTATCAACTGGGGCTTATTCCCTGTCGCGGACAAGATTAAAGAGTTCAAGTTCCCTTGGGAGCCGGCCATGCTTAATATGACGAAGGGTTTTATCTTTGAAAACACCTTTGCCGCCATGGAAACCATGACCGGAATCATGAATGAAAACGGAACCAAACCTGAACTGGAAGTCTATGACGTAGGCCACCTATACAACATTGCTTATCTCCTCCAGAAAGGGATCATCAAACCTCCCATTACTATGCAGTTTGTGACCGGAATCTTAGGGGGAATCGGTTCAACTCCATATGACCTCATGAACCTGCATACGACAGCGGAGAGACTCTTTGGGACTGGCAAGTATAACTGGTCTGTAATCGGGGCTGGTAAAGCCGAATTCCCTGCTGCTACAATGGCTCTTATCCTGGGTGGACACGTTCGCGTAGGGATGGAAGACAACCTATATCTAGGTAAAGGAGTCTTGGCGGAGAACAATGGTGAATTAGTTGCAAAGATGGTCAGAATTATGACCGAGTTAGATCTGCAACCGGCTACGCCTGCTGAAGCTAGGGAATTATTAGCCCTGTCCAAATAATTATCAATACGGCACAGGATAGCACTTTAGCTATCCTGTGCCATTGCCAATCCTGATTTATCAAAGGGCTGAGAGATGTTGAATTCATGCGTAAATATTGAAGACAAGTTTCTGAGAGGAGAGGTTGTAATTACAAATGGCACAAGTAGTAAGTCTAGAGGAAGCGATCCTCAAGGTTCAGAATGGAATGACCGTCATGGTCGGAGGTTTTATTGGGTGTGGAGCCCCCGACCAACTTCTGGAAGCAGTTTGCCAGAAGGGAATCAAAGAGTTGACCCTCATCGCTAATGATACAGGTATTCTCGGGGATGCGATGTCCCAACTTATCGTAAAACGTTGCGTTAGTAAGCTCATCGCAACCCACATTGGGACGAATAAAGAAACTGGAAGGCAAATGACCGCAGGTGAACTTGAGGTAAAGCTGGTACCCCAAGGAACGTTAGTTGAGCAGATTCGGGCAGCAGGCGCAGGTTTAGGAGGAATTTTAACGCCAACTGGGATTGGAACGATCGTGGAAGAAGGGAAGCAGAAGCTTGTAGTGAACGGTACCGAATACCTTCTAGAACTCCCTATTCGCGCTAATGTAGCTTTAATAAAAGCCTATAAAGCAGATAAGGGAGGTAACCTCGTTTATCATCGTGCTGCTCGGAATTTTAATCCCTTAATGGCCATGGCCGTTGATTTAGTGATTGCTCAAGTGGATCAGATCGTTGAAGTTGGGGAGATCGACCCTGATGAAGTCATGAGTCCCGGTATTTTCATAGATTATTTAGTTCAGAAACGGCCACGGGAGGTGTCCAAAATTGGATAAGGAAGCTAGGATGGAGTGGCTTGTAAACCGTGTGGCTCAAGAGTTTAAAACGGGAGATGTTGTTAATCTAGGAATCGGAATTCCCACTAAGGTGGCTAATGCTTTGCCGGAAGGGATAAAACTAATTCTTCAGTCTGAAAATGGCTATCTGGGTGTCGGTCCTGCACCGGAAACCGGAAAAGAGGACCCGGATACGGTTAATGCAGGAGGGCAACATGCTACCATTTTACCGGGTGGTTGTTGTTTTGATAGCGCCATGTCGTTTGCCATCATCCGTGGCGGTCATGTGGATGCCACAGTACTTGGTGCCCTTGAAGTGGATGAAGAAGGGAATTTGGCAAACTGGATGATTCCAGGTAAGATAGTTCCTGGCATGGGTGGAGCAATGGATCTCGTCGTCGGTGCGCGCCGTGTTATTGTTGCTATGGAGCATACGGCCAAAAATGGTGGTTTAAAAGTCTTGAAGAGATGCACCTTGCCTTTGACAGCCGCCAAACAAGTCAATCTGATTATCACGGATATGGGAGTCATGGAAGTAACTTCTAAAGGCTTGATGCTTAGAGAGCTGGCACCTGGCGTATCCTTTGAAGAAGTGCAAGCCTGTACTGAGGCTTCGCTAACCAGACCCGAATAATAGTTTGCCATTTTAGCTGCCAATACCTCAGCTCTAAGTATTACAGAGATCGCTGCTGTCACCAACCGCCCAAAGGCGCACATTGAAGCTATGCGAGCTATGATGTATAGGGTTTATCTAGCCTGTATTAATGGTAATTTATGCTCTGGACAATTACGTTTGGACAAAAGGGGTTAATGAAAGGTATATGAAAGCCAGGTCGTTTTTAGATTAAGGGGTTCCATTTTGGAGTTGAAAGATAGCAAATAGCATAAGTTTTAGCACAAAAATAGCAGATGTATAACATCTGCTATTTTCTTGTATCCCGCTGTTTATAGGGGTCCATTTGAAAAATAGCATAAAAATAGCACTTTTTTAGCACCGCAGTAACAAAATAAATAATTATTTATTTTGTTAAAAGTTTGCTAATTTCCTGCTGATTTTGATGCTAAAAATGTGCTGAAATCTTGCTGAAAAGTGATTTCTAATTAAGACGATAGCATGAGTAGAAATACAATAGTATAATAAGTTATATCCCATGTACGAGGTTTTGTTTATAGTTGCTACTTCGCATAAGTAGGATAGCACTAAACCGCTGGCGCGGTGGTTTCCGGAGTGGTGTTTTGCTGCTTAACCAAATATGGCTGTAGTCTATTACTCCCTTACACATCTCCAATCTCGACGACCGAGCCCTTGTTCATCACAGCACATAGGTTGCAAATACCATTAATAACATCCAGTTCATGGGAACTAAAGACAATCGTGATACAAAATTATTTATTGAAAGAGCGCGAAAAGAAATGGAATACGATGTTGGTTAAAATCTGAAATTAACACATTAAAAAAACCGGGTAGCTGTTGTTAAGTCACCACTTGCCCGGTTTTTTGGCGGTTTAGGGTTTAACCAACATCGTATTCCATTTCTTTTCGCGCTCTTTCAA
>CAKMJS010000072.1 GCA_927405585.1 uncultured Desulfosporosinus sp. | reverse complement strand
ACTCCGGGAAGCAATCCAAAGATTGATGCCGCCATCGCACATATGGACAATATTCTGGCGTTTACTCGTCAAGAGGTAGATGACCACGCAGGATTTGAAGAGATGATTAGGCAACTGAAGGGAATTATTTAAAATTATGGCAAGATTTCGTTTTCGCTTGGAAGCAAATATCCGCCTTGCGGAACAGACGTTGGAAATAGTCCAACGAGAGTTTGCTCAAGTAGTACAGCTCTGGAATTCATTAGTTAAAGCCTTTGAGGTTCAACAAGAGCTTTATAACGACGCTCAAGCAGGGCAACGGGAGGCGGGACGAAACCGACCCGAAGAGTTAGGGATTTGGCAACTCTTTGCTTCAGAACAACAGCGTCGATTGGTTCAGTGTCACGAAGAACTGAAGAAACAAGAACTTATCATGGAAAATACAAGGCGCATTTTATTGGAAGCGCACCGTGAGGTAGAGAAGTTAGAGCGTCTTAAGGAAAAGCAAACCAAGGCCTTTCAGCTGGCTGAGTTGCAGCAAGAACAAAAGATACTGGATGAAACGGGTCAGGTTCTTCACTGGCGTCAGCAAATAGTTATCCAACATGGATGAAAGGACGAACTTATGATTAATGTAACGCGCTTAAATGACAAGATGTTTACGATTAATTGCGATTTGATTGAAATGATGGAAGAAACCCCGGATACGGTCATTACCTTGACGGGTGGAAATAAATTTGTGGTGTCAGAGCCCATTGAGGTTCTCATCGAACGGATCGTTGAGTTTCGTCGGCGCTGTCACCCAATCTGCAATGTGGAGGAGCGAGCCAAGCTATGAACCGAAAATCTCTGATATTTATGATCCTTGCTTTGTTATTGGGCGTGGGACTGGGCGTCGCGGGGACGATAGGGGTACAGAAGTACCTATTAAAAGCTCCAGACCAAAGTACAGCCACAGCCAGTGTACAGAAAAAAGCGGGAGTCTTGCTACCCATCGGTGAATTTACCGTGAATTTACAGGGAGGAGCCTTTCTAAAGACAACGATTACCGTCGAAGTGACCGATGTCAAAGCGGAAGAACATTTGAAGGAGAAAGACGCTTTTTTGAAAGATCGGGTCAATTCGGTGTTATCTAACAAATCCCTTGCCGATGTCCAAACCATGGATAAGCGTGAAAAGTTGAGAGAAGAGTTAATTAGCAAACTTAATGAAGTCGCGGAAAACAAAGTTACGGATGTCTTGTTCGTGTCGTTCGTCTACCAATAATGCGAGGTTCGATGTGCGAGGCGCGAAGTTCGATTATCGCGTTTCGCGCCTCGCGCATCGCGCATCGCAAATGAGAGGGGGGATTTGATGGGAGACGTCTTGTCCCAAGCTGAAATTGATGCGCTTTTGAGTGCGCTGTCCGATGGGCAAGTCGACGTGGAAGAAATGCGGACAACAAAGAGCCAAAAGCGGATTCGCGTGTACGATTTTAAACGTCCTAATAAGTTCTCCAAGGATCAGATTCACTCTCTTCAAAATATTTACGAAAATTTTTGTCGAGGCCTTACCACTTATTTTTCTGGAAACTTACACGCAGTTTCTGAAAGTACCGTTCTTTCCATAGAACAAATTACCTATGATGAATTCATTCGTTCTCTACCTAACCCCACCGTGCTTGGACTCTACTCTGTGAAGCCTTTAGAGGGGACGATGTTAATTGAGGTAAGCCCTTCACTAATCTTCACGGTAGTGGATCGACTATTAGGAGGGCAAGGGAAAAGTGCAGAGAAGAACCGAGATTTGACGGAAATTGAGAAAACGATCGTCGAAAACCGGTTGGCTCAAATTATTTTTATCGCGGAAGAGGCTTGGGCTGAAATTTACGAGCTTAAACCCCAATTTGTGTCGATGGAAACAAATCCTCAGTTTACACAAATTGTGGCTCCGAATGAAATGATTGTGCTCATAACTATTGAAGTCAAAATTGGCGAAGAAGTGGGTATGATTAATCTCTGCATGCCCTACCTGGTGCTCGAACCCATCTTGGATAAGTTGAGTACGTTTTTCCTCTTTTCTACTCAAGCGAAGGTCACCTCTCCAGAGCAGATCCAAGTGATACGGCGAAAAATCGAATGGGCGAAGGTCGATATGGTCACGTTTTTAGGTCATTCGGAAATCCTCGTTCGAGATCTCCTCGATCTTTCTAAAGGGGATGTTATTCCGCTGAATCAATCCGTTCATGACCCGCTGCCAATCTATGTGGGAGAATTCATGAAATTTAAGGCCATTCCTGGACTACACGGAGAACATCTCGCCGTTCAGATTACTGAAATTGTAAAGGAAGGAGGGGAAGAAGATGGGTAACGGTATGCTTTCCCAAGAAGAGATTGATGCGTTGCTGCGAGGTACGATGGAATCAGACCCTGAGCCGGAGACTCAGCCAATGGAAGGCTTTTTAGATGAGATGGAACGAGATACTCTTGGCGAAATTGCTAATATTTCCATGGGAACTGCGGCCACGACATTATCTCAGCTTTTAGGCAAAAAAGTAGAAATCACGACCCCTGTCGTTGATTTGACGAATTCAAATCAGATTCGCCAAGATTATCCGATTCCCTCCGTAATATGTGATGTCAGATACAAGGCTGGAATCGAGGGCTCGAACCTTTTAATTCTTTCCCAGAAGGATGGGGCAGTCATTGTCGATCTGATGATGGGGGGAGACGGAAAAAATCCGACTCAGGGACTCTCAGAGCTTCAAATTAGTGGAATATCCGAAGCGATGAATCAAATGATGGGATCAGCGGCAACCTCCATGTCCACCATGTTTAATTCCATGGTCGATATTACTCCCCCAAATTTGGTGCTCACGGATTTGTCGATGGGGGAAGATATCATTGAGAACTTCCTACATGCGGGGGAGCCTCTAGTACGCATCTCCTTCCGGATGGTTGTGGAAGACGTCATAGACAGTAGTTTAATCCAAGTGATCCCACTCAATGTGGCTAAAGGGATGGTCAATAAGTTGATGAGCGTGATGTCAGGTGGTGCATCTGCGGCTCCTGCAGCTCCTGCAGCTAAGGCCGCGGTGCAAGCACAACCTACGCCGATGTCTTATCAAACGTCGCAGCCAGCTCCACCATCGGCCTATGAAGCACCATCACCATATCCGACGCAATCAGACGGCTACCCATCCCCTTATGGGATAGAGCAGGGTCATACTCAACCCAGAATGCAGACACCCATTCAGCCGGCCCAGTTTGCACCGCTTCAACCAGGACAACCCATGGTACAGTCAGACAACTTGAATTTGATTTTGGATGTGCCGTTGCAAATTAGTGTGGAGTTGGGACGAACGAAAAAAACTATCAAGGAAATCTTAGAGATGGGCCCGGGTTCAGTCATCGAACTGGATCGCTTGGCGGGAGAATCGGTGGATATGATAGTCAATGGGAAGTTGATCGCCAAATGTGAAGTCGTTGTAATTAACGAGACATTTGGGATTCGCATTACCGATATTGTTCATCCCACGGAACGGATGAATTCGCTTAAATAAAGGAGGAAAACTGAGTGAGTGGTACGATAATGATTGTCGATGACGCTGCGTTTATGAGAATGATGCTGAAAGATATTTTGACCAAAAGTGGATTTACGGTCATTGGCGAAGCAGAAAATGGGGCCGTGGCAGTGGATAAATATATGGAGCTGCAACCGAATTTGACGATCATGGACATTACCATGCCAGAAATGGATGGTCTTCAAGCAGTCAAAGAAATCCGAAAACGGGATTCGAAAGCCCGGGTTATCATGTGTAGTGCGATGGGCCAACAATCCATGGTTATAGAAGCGATTCAATCCGGGGCAAAGGACTTCGTTGTTAAACCTTTCCAAGCGGAACGAGTGGTTGAGGCTGTCACGAAGGCGTTGAAGTAGTATGCCGAACTTAGAAGACCGAGAATTTCCTCCAAGTGGGGTGGTTCAGGAGGTTGCGGAGCCCCTATTCAACTGGTGGGGACTTATGGGAACCTTGCTGATTTTCGTCCTTATTTTACTGGTGTCTCTCTGGATTATTCGACGTCTTAATCAGGCTAACTTTCGGAAAATGAATGCGCCCTGGGCAAGGGTTCTCGACCGACAAATGCTAGGTGGCCAGCAAAGCCTCTATCTTGTAGAGATTGCTGGACAATTGCAGGTCTTAGGGGGCGCAGATCATCATTTGGTGAAAATTAGTGAGATTAACGATCCGGATATTGCAGCCGAAATCTTGGAGGAAATCGCGAATCGCCCTCTTGAAAGAGTGACGGATGGTTGGACTAAAAGTCTTCAGAAACTATGGCCTGGACGGTCTCCGAAGAACGATTCTTTTTCTGCAGAATTGGAGCGTTTGCTTGATGAGGTGAAAAAATGATGTCTTCTTCAAGCCGTGTATCGAAAGTCTTCACGCTTGGGTTGGCGCTGGGGGTAGGAATCTTTGCGAATCCCAGCACGACTTGGGCAGCGGGGCTAACTTTGGATCTGGGAACGACGTCAGCGCAACAAACGGGAACCTCTTTGCAAATCTTGATGCTTCTGACAGTGTTGTCGTTGGCTCCAGCGATTCTGATGATGATGACCTCCTTTACCCGTATTATCATCGTATTGTCCTTCGTTAGAAATGCACTCGGAACTCAGCAACTTCCCCCGAACCAGGTCATGATCGGATTGGCATTATTTCTTACTTTTTTTATTATGGTTCCGACCTGGACAGAGATAAATACGAATGCAGTACAGCCCTATATGAGGAATGAAATCACCCAGACGGAGGCTTTAGCTAAAGCGGAGGAGCCATTAAGGGCTTTTATGTTTAGGCAAACTCGTGAAAAGGATTTGGAGCTTTTTGTGGGCTTATCAAAAATGGAGCGACCTAAAACCTATCGAGATGTTCCGACGCATGTGCTGATTCCGTCCTTTGTCATTAGTGAATTAAAAACAGCGTTTCAAATGGGTTTTGCGATTTTTATTCCCTTTATTGTGATTGATATGATTGTCGCTAGCACGTTAATGTCGATCGGGATGATGATGCTCCCCCCGATGATGATTTCATTGCCGTTTAAATTGCTTTTATTTGTCTTAGTCGATGGGTGGCATCTGGTGGTGGAGTCACTGGTAACGAGTTTCAATTAAGAGAGAAAGGGGAGGTAGGTCTTGGATCAAAGCATGGTTCTCTACATGGCAAAAGAGGCTGTTGGCACGGTGCTGCTTGTCGGAGGACCGATTCTCGGAATGGCTTTGCTTGTGGGTCTTCTAGTCAGCATCTTTCAGGCCATGACGCAAATCCAAGAGCAGACGCTTACCTTTATTCCAAAAGTGATCGCGGTGGCTGCCGTCCTACTGGTGATGGGTCCGTGGATGCTGAATGTGCTCACGGTATACACTTCAAATTTGTTTAAACAATTGGCTTCGTTCGGAGGACTTTGAGCGATGCACGATGCACGAGGCACGAGGCACGAGGCGCGAGGCGCGAGGTACGAGGTACGATGCACGATGCACGATGCACGATGCTTGAGTTCGATTCTGCGAATCGAAGAACGGAATTGGACTAAAGATTTTATATTTGCGAACTCTGTTCGCTTCGATTCGAACATCGAACCTCGAGCCTCGAGCCTCGAACATAGAACCTCGAACATCGAGTAAGGGGTGGAAATTTGAGCCTGTCAGACCTGCTCCAATGGAACCTCTCTTTATTTTTATTAATATTATCCCGTTGGGCAGGTATGATAATGCTAGCCCCAGTCTTTGGAGCTAGGGGAGTTCCAGGGCTCGTGAGGCTGGGACTGGCCGCAAGCATTACCGTGATTGTCTATCCCCTGATATTTGCGGGTAGACCATCGATTCCTTTGGAGTTATTGCCGTATATTGCGGTGGTGATCAAGGAGGTCTTGGTGGGTCTGGTGATTGGATTTGTTATTTATGCCATGACTGCGATTTTACAAGGGGCAGGGCAACTGATTGATTTTCAAATGGGTTTTACGATGGGCGCGGCGATTGACCCTGTTTACGGAGTACAAAGCCCTATGATGGGTAATTTCCAGGTGGTTTTGGCTACCATGCTTTTATTAGCAACCAATGCGCATCACTACCTTATTGCCGCTATGCTCAAGAGCTATGCTTATATTCCAATTAACCCGTCTAACCTGCCCGGTGACTATACCTTTTACGTCCAGCTCTTAGCGAACGTTTTTATTTTAGCGATACAATTAGCAATGCCAGTGTTCGGGGCGCTTCTAGTCTCAGATATCGGTGTGGGACTATTGTCTAGGACAGTACCCCAACTGAATATTTTCGCCATTATTTTCCCAGTTAAAATTATTTTTGGATTTATAATTTTATTTCTAGCGATTCCCTTTTTCGGAGAATCGGTAACACGCCTCTTTAATACCAACATGGCCTGGATTTTAGAACTTTATCAGGGGTGGAAGCAGTGAGTAGTGAGAAAAAACACCCAGCCACGCCCAAGCGCAAACTGGATGCGCGTAAAAAGGGCCAGGTTTTTAAAAGCCAGGAAGCAACATCGGCGTTAATGCTCTTAGGCCTTGTGGTCGTTCTCAATTACTGGATTCCGAGCATGCTACAACGGATGGGACAGCTATTTCCCTATGTCTTAGGCATTTCCTCAGAGTGGAATGAACGTACTGTGTCGAGTTTGATGGTGAACATTCTTTGGATGGGAGTTCAAATTATGGGGCCGATTTTTGCCATAGGGTTCATGGTGGCTTTATTCGTAAATTACATCCAAGTTGGGGTCCTCTTCACGGGCGAGTCCATGAAGCCTCAACTTTCCCGTATAAGCCTGGTCGCTGGTGCGAAACGGATGTTTGGAGTTAAGGCTTGGGTCGAATTAGCAAAATCCCTGGCCAAAGTAGTTTTGATCGGATATTTTGTGTATGCGAGTGTCCGAGACCGGATTGAGATTTATCCAGCCTTGCAGCAACTAGAGGTAATGCAAGGGGCAGTTTTTCTAGGAGAAGCCGTGAAGGAGCTAGCCTGGAAGATCGCAGTTTCCTTTCTGGGGATAGCTGGGTTGGATTATTTATATCAACGGTGGGAATATGAAAAGAACTTAAGAATGTCTCACGAAGAATTGAAGCAAGAGTATAAGCAAACTGAAGGAAGTCCGGAACTTAAAAGCGAGATTAAGAGACGACAACGGGCTATGGCCATGAGTCGGATGATGCAGGATATGAAACAAGCAGATGTAGTGGTCACTAACCCTACCCACTTTGCTGTAGCTCTACGCTACGACCTGAAAGTACAGAAAGCTCCTTACGTTGTTGCCAAAGGACAAGATCACGTTGCTCTACGCATACGTGAATTGGCGACAGAATATGGCCTTGTAATCATGGAAAATAAGCCGCTGGCACGAGCCCTCTATACGCAGGTAGATATCGGGCAAGGAATTCCGGCGGAGCTTTATAAAGCAGTTGCCGAGGCCTTGGCGTTTGTGTATCGGTTGAAGAAAAAGAAGAAGTCTGCCGGGTAAGGCACGAACTTGCGTTACAAACGCTCACTTGCTTGCTCTCGCAGATCAAACTAAGACTCTCAAGGACTTGTGTGACACATCGCTCGGTGCTTACGACGCAGAGCAAACTAACCGTTCAAGCTCTTGGCTTTGGGGAGCGGGGTTCATCCTTCGGCGATAGTATCATTTTAAAGAACCCGCCTACGGCGATAATCTCCACTGGAGACTATCGTGCCAGATGAGCCGTC
>CAKMJS010000071.1 GCA_927405585.1 uncultured Desulfosporosinus sp. | reverse complement strand
AAGAATTGATGAGAGAGATGTTATGTTTTCCCGAGCATCTTTCCACGAGGATGAAGAACGTTATGCTGATTATTATCAAAGAAACCCGGAGAAGCAGCCAATTGATGATCTCATCCGCTCCCTTCCCGGTCTCTGCAACCCCCTGACTCCTACCTATAATCCAACTGCAACAGCTGTGACGGAAGGGAATTTTCAATATCTATACGATATTTA
The DNA here is from genome assembly GCA_927405585.1 of uncultured Desulfosporosinus sp. Lineage (GTDB taxonomy): Bacteria > Bacillota > Desulfitobacteriia > Desulfitobacteriales > Desulfitobacteriaceae > Desulfosporosinus. Next base: position 10,299 of record CAKMJS010000071.1, on the reverse strand, counting down.
TCAGTATGTTGAAGGAGAGAAAACGACCACACCCCCAAGGACAGTGGATTCGTCTGAAGCAAGCAGCCTGATTAAGGAAAGATGCTCGGGAAAACATACTGAGAAATATCGTATAGATATTGAAAATTCCCTTCCGTCACAGCTGTTGCAATTGGATTATAGGTAGGAGTCAGGGGGTTGCAGAGACCGGGAAGGGAGCGGATGAGATCATCAATTGGCTGCTTCTCCGGGTTTCTTTGATAATAATCAGCATAGCGTTCTTCATCCTCGTGGAAAGATGCTCGGGAAAACATAACATCTCTCTCATCAATTCTTTGAATACCCTCTGGCATAATGAAAGGCTTAACTTTCCCGATCGGCAACAGAAAGACTGAAATTACTAGGAGAATGACCAGATCACTAGCCATTAAGATAATATGGCGATGGAGTAGGGCAGTACTAATCAGTGGTAGAATTAAGACGCCCAACAGAATCATGCCGGGAACGACAGCCCGCAGTATCTTATCTTTTTCATGCTCAATCAATAGTGAATACCCTGTCAAAATCAGTAGCCCAGTAAGGGATAGGAGTATTATCCAGTGAAAGGACTGCATTAGTATGAACATATCTCTGGCCCCCTCAATTTCGGAACTAATTTCTTAGTCGCAGCATTCTTAATCCACGATACATTTTAGTATCGCATATATACATACTCCAGCAATTCGAGTGGTCGCAATCACTTGCTTAAACTCATTCTGAACAAGCAATGTCGTGCTCGCGTTATGGCGACATAGAGCAATTTAAGATCCAGGTCTTCGTCGCTATAGTGTTCATGAAGATTAAAAATAAACACAACGTCAAATTCTAGTCCTTTGGCAACATAAGAGGGCACAATTAAGATTTGACCTTCATAAAGGGTTTCATCCCCCTGTAAAATCTCATAGGATTTGGTCAGGTTTTTTTTGAGTAGTTGACATTCTTTGAGAGTTCTCCCGATCAGGGCGATTGATTTATACCCACTCGCAAGCTGAATTTCAAGCAAATTCTCTATGCCGAGAACCATATCTTTAACACTTTTAAAGCTTATAACAGAAGGAGGAGCGCCATGGCGGATGACAGGCTTGGCTAAGAGGATATCTGTAAATTTTACTTTTTTGATGACCTCGTTGGCATACTCCATAATTTCTATTGTAGTACGATAGCTTTGTTCGAGCGTTAAATAGTTACAGTCAAGATCGGGAAAAACCTCTTGTTTAACTTGATCCCAGCTTGTTATTCCGCGGTACGAGTGAATTCCCTGAGCCAAATCTCCAAAAATCGTAAACATATCGGTTTTTAGAATGGTACGTAGAGCATAGAGCTGAAAGACACTTAGATCCTGGGCTTCATCAATAAAGACATGACTGACCTCAAATTTTTCTTCGTAACCAATCAGAAGATGCTTTAAATAGGCAAGCGGTGCCAAATCCTCAAGCTCAAGTTTATTTTGGCGGATGAGTTCGGCAGAGGAATTGCAAATATACTCAAGAGGGACTGGGACAAGGGGACAAGGATGCTGTCCCCTTGTCCCAAGGTCGGTAATAATTTGCAGATAATGACGGAGCAGATCGATTTTTGGGAAGAGTGCCAGATATTTCTTGACAACGGTTTTTGAGCTGTTCGTGAGCTTGGTTAGGGCAACATTACGTAAGTCGATTAAAGCAATCGCTTTTTCCCTTCGTACATCGTCATCAAACTCTGACGAAGAACGCACTTCTTCTATCTGACGGCTGAACTCCTCTTCCACTAATTTCAGGATAGGTTCTTTAGCCGCCTTGAGTTTATTGGTGAGAACTTTTTTGACCATCTCAATTCGCTTCTGCAAGGGGAGAAAACTGTATTCTTCGAGGAAAATCCGTTGAACATGTTCTGCTTCTAAAATTACATGCTCTCCGAGCATAAAATCGACCTTCGGTACAAACGTCTCTTGCAGTTGCTCTACATAATGGTCGAGAGTATTTTTAAAGTGAATGGACCCTTTGAATTCAGAGGCTCCGATGATATTGGCAGAGTTGATAGAGGCTTGATTGTTCTCGTCAAGTAATCGAAAAAGTTTTTGTTCAGGTGGAACTAATTTGACCTTCGCAGATTTGCGAATGAGCTCGAGCATGAAGTCAATCAATGTCGTCTGAGTCACTCGCTCTGCGCCAAGCTCGGGCAAGGCCTCCGATATATAATTAATAAATAAGCGGTTCGGGCCAAGAATAATAAAGTTTTCAGGGATAAAACGATCGGCATAGGTATAGATCAGGTAAGCCATGCGGTGGAGTGCAATCGTTGTTTTACCGCTACCAGCAACTCCTTGAACGATTAGGGGAGTCATATCGGCACGGATCACCCGGTTTTGTTCTGCTTGAATCGAGGTGGCAATATCCTTGAGACGATGATCAACATTGGCTTCTAGGGAAGCCTGAAGAAAGGCGTCATTGGTGGTAATGTCGATATCTCGAATATCTAATAACTGTCCTTCCTCAACTGTAAATTGGCGTTTAAGGCTGAGCTCTCCTGAAATTGTTCCCGTGGGGGTCTGATAATCAACCGCACCCAAACGTCCTTCATAGTAGATTGAGGCGATCGGGGAACGCCAATCGATGATGAGTGGTTCTTGGTCTTCTTTGGTAAGCAACGAGACCTTGCCAATATAATAACGCTTAACGTCTTGAGTCTCAGCTTGTTTAAAGTCGATACGGGCAAAGTAGGGCTTTTCCAGTCCGCGATTGAGTTGATAGAAGTGTTCTTTTCCATATTCTAAAAGCTGCGTGGTTACTAAAATAGAAATGTAACTTTGGCTGCTGTCTAAGAAATCTAAGTCGATAAAAGCCTGACGAATTTCTTCCCGTTGACCTTGGCGGTTTTCGACAATCAATTCAATCATTTTTTTCATATAAGCAATCGTCGAGCTGAGACGGTTGCTTTCTTGTTCTAAGTCGGGATGGTTATGACTGGTCATCGTTTGCTCCTTCCTGGAATCGTTGGACTTGGGGACATTAAGGCTGCGATGATACCCAATAATGGAAATACCATGAGTAGATAAAGGATTTCCGTGTATCTTCCCCACTGATCGAAGGCCATACCTAACGGCAGTGGTCCTAGTGCCGCTCCAATAATCATGAAGCTAGAAGCCATTGCTCGGATGCTACCTAAGTGGCGTCTCCCATAAAGTTTAGTTCTGTATCGATGGATTCCGTCTGTTTGACAGTTGACGAGCTATCGGGAGTATTTAAGGTATTTAATCTATGTATTGAGGTTCCATCAGGTCGTAATCCAACCTCCTCCGGTTTGTTGCGAATTAAATAATAAGACAGAGGGGTAAATAGAACAATTAGCAACCCTCCCCATACCCACCAAGTAACACGCAAATCCCAAGTTTGAATCATCCAGACATTGAGAATCGGAATGAGGGCTGAACTAGTAAATCCCCCTAGTGCCATTAAGCTGAAGGCTCTTCCCCTTTGCCGAATGAACCATTGAGGAACCAAGGTGCTGGGGATCAGGCTCATCGAGCCTTGCCCAAATAACCGAAGCATAAAGAACCCAATAAACATCCATATAAGTCCGAGATTGGCACTGTTCCAAAGGCACGCGAATCCCAAGCAGAGACCAATGACCGCACTCATTCGCCGTTGTCCATAGCGATCGATAAGCCGCCCCACCATAAAGAGAGAAAGACCAGCGGTTAAGCTAGCCAGGGAGTAAAGACTGGAAATAAGGGAGCGACTCCACCCTAATTCGGTAATATAAACATTGATAAAAACGGAGATAGAGTAGGTTTGACCGGGACCAGAAAAAAACAAACCTAGGGCAGAGATGGCGACGATAATCCAACCATAGAAGAAGGGCGGATTAAGAGGGGTTTTTGTTTCTGAACGCTGCACGAAAGTTTAGCTCCTTTGACCTTCACCGAAAATGAAAGATCCTGTTAAGGATTCTATCATTGGGTTTTCATAGGGCCTATATATCTTATACTTCTTGAAAAATCGTAATAACCATAGGTCGCCTCTTAGTCTTATCATAAAGATGTCTACTTACAGTATCCCTTACTCGATTCTGTATAAGGGAAGTTTCATGGATACCACTCTGAAGACTACGTGCTATGGTCTGTCTCGTAATCGCTTTTACCTCATCGAGCATTAGGTTGGACTCTCGAACATAGACAAATCCACGGGTGATAACATCTGGACCCGCTACTAGGGTTTTGGTTTCACGATTAAACGCTAAAATGATAATCAGAATTCCATCTTGAGATAGGAGTGACCGCTCTTTCATAACGCTACTTCCGATATCCCCGATTCCCAAGCCATCGATAAAAACTCGCCCGGCGGTCACGTTATCAGCCAACTTTGCTCCATGACTTGTAAACTCGATTACATTTCCAATCTCGGCCACGAAAATATTCTCCCGTGGAATTCCTACATGTTCTGCAAGTTCAGCATGTTTCATAAGCATGCGGTATTCCCCGTGAACTGGTATAAAGTACTTGGGTTTTACCATGCTGATCATCAGTTTGAGCTCTTCTTGGCTGGCGTGACCCGACACGTGCATCCCCGAGACGGATTCATAGATGACTTTGGCGCCTAACTTGAAGAGCTGATCAATATTTCGAGAGACTGCTTTTTCATTTCCAGGGATGGGAGAAGCAGAAAGAATCACCGTATCCCCTGGGTAAATGGAAATCTGACGGTGACTATGGTTTGCCATGCGAGTCAGTGCTGCCATCGGCTCACCTTGACTGCCTGTCGTCAGGATGCATACTTGATTACCAGGTAAGCGCATGGCCTCGTCAACGTCAATGAGTGTGTCTTCTGGGACATCGAGATACCCAAGCTCAGCGGCGATGCTCACTACATTGATCATGCTTCGGCCAACGGTAGCCACCTTGCGATGGTATTTGAAGGCGGAGGTGATTGCTTGCTGAAGCCGATTGACGTTCGATGCAAAACTAGCGAAAATAACACGCCCCTCAGCGTCTGCAAAGGCTTTGTCAATATTTTCTCCCACCAGTCGCTCAGACTTTGTAAAACCTGTTCGTTCTACATTCGTACTGTCCGACAGGAGGCAAAGAACTCCTTTTACACCCAACTCTGAAAACTTGTGCAAGTCAAGAACCCCTCCACTCACCGGGGTATGATCCAGTTTGAAATCCCCGGAGTGAACGATGGTCCCTAGGGGAGAATGAATGGCTAAACCGACAGCGCCAGGTATGCTATGGCTCACATTAATAAAGTCTATAGCGAACGAGCCCAGTTTTATGGTTTCTCCGGGTTGGATTACCTGGGTGGTTACTTGTCCCAATTTGGCTTCCGTTAGTTTATATTGAACTAAACCCATGGCTAGGCGGGTTCCGAAAATAGGGACGTTCAAATGTCTCAATAAATATGGGAGTCCCCCAATATGATCTTCATGACCGTGGGTAATCAGGATTCCTAGGATCAGGTCTTTGTTGTCAATCAGGTACGTATAATCTGGGATAACGAGGTCGACCCCCAACATATCATCGTCAGGAAAAGCCAGACCCGCGTCAATTAACAAGATTTGATCATTATATCGGATCGCGGTTGTATTCTTTCCAATTTCCCCTAGTCCACCGAGGGGAATAATTTGTAGTTTATTTTCTTTGGTCAAGTGAATATCTCCTCCTGTTTTAAAATTGACTCGCGGTTTTCCTCCCGGGTAATTATGATAATGAGCATCGATCCAACTTCTTCGCTGTTGGGGGCAGTAATCATGATTTGATCCGGTTGTGCAGTGATGATAATACCCACAGCTTGAAAACCAATGTTTTGGGTTGTAGTCCTAATACTTATCTTGCCACCGACAAAGGTGGCAGACTTTACGCACATAACAGATTCATGAATACGGTAGTATTGTGAAGCTGAGTTGACCTGTAAATGAACAGTCATACCAACGAGTGTTTTCATGAGCTGCTTTAATAATTCTAGGTTTTTAGGGTCAAATAGCCTCTGGTTTAAATCGTCCTTGACTAAGTTATACAGGTTATCAAACAACAATATCACCTCACGTTCGTCATTATAAAAATGTGAATTCTGTGTCGAGCCATGTACGAGCTGGAGATCAATGCTTAGGTTTATATCCGCCTGATAGAATCAATCTGTAAATGATACACATATCACGGTGGACTAACCCTGGTAAGATTGAATTTTTGTAAGCTCATACTTATCACACCTCTTGCACATATTTAGGAAGGGGGTAATCGTTCCAATTATAGGAAGCGTTCCCCTCGTTTTTGTTTTTCAATAAACTCGTTAAGATCATCTTTTTTGACCCGCCAACTATGACCTATTTTAAAGGCGGGAATTTTATCGGCCTGAACCAGACGGTAGGTGGTAACCTCGCTAATTTGTAGGTATTCAGCCACCTGGCGTATGGTCATTATTTCTTTTTCTTCGGCCATATATGCTCACTCCTCCTTAGTCATACGACGGGTGATTAATATTGATCAAAACTGATAACTTAATTATATATTATGACTCTAAAGAAGGCAATCTTTAACCAGTTATTGCTTGATTATACTAGTTTTAATATATAGACCATACAAACATTGAGCGGTTCGATCAGTCGTACCAAAATTGCGGTTTAAGTACATTTTCTCGCTGAAATTATTGGACTGATCAAGATGAAGAGGAGGTAATTGCTTAAATTTTCAAATTCAAAGTCTAAACCCATAAGATGGATTATAAAAATTAGAATTACTTCGTGACAAGTAGCAGTGAAACAAGGTAGAATAAATGAAGGTAAAACAATTGAGTTTAATATAAGCAATTGCTGAACGGAGGTCGTAAAAGTAATGTCCAAGGATTTTACACGTCGAGAAGTAATTTGGATGGGGGCCTTAGGGATTGTTCAGCTGGGTATTTTAGGAACTGCGGCCTCGGGATTCTGGAACTCCAAGACTAATCAGGAACGTCCGAAGATTCAGCTTTCACAACTACAGACTCCTCCAAAACAGGAACCTAAATTGGATGGGAAGCCCGTGTTAAATATTGCGGTTGCGTCGATTATTTCCCCGATGGAAAATCTAAATCTCTACGGAGATTTACTAAATATCATCGGAGAGCGGGTCAATATGAAGGTCAAGATGGTTCAAAGGCAAAACTATACCGAAACAAATCGTCTGATTGAGGCTGGAGAGGTCCAATTAGGGTTTATCTGTTCAGGAGCTTTAATCGGGGATATCGGGGCTAACCAAATCAAACAAATTATAGTGACTCCTCAAATTGCCGGGTCTACTACGTATAGTTCCTATATTATTGTTCCCTCGTCGTCTAAAGCAACGTCGCTTTTAGACTTGCAAGGGAAGTCTTTCGCATATATGGACCCACTGTCGTATTCAGGGCGAATTGCACCACAAGTGATGCTGAAAAGAAAGGGGTACCAACCGGATAGTTTCTTCAAGCAGACAATCTTCACCTATGGTCATGAGAAATCGATTCGTGCGGTGGCGGAAGGCATAGTTGATGGGGCCGCTGTGGACAGTTTGATTTATGATCTAACCATGGCACGTGATGCAAGTATTTTAGGAAAGGTCAAAGTAATTGATCAATCTGAAGCGATGGGAAACCCTCCGGTTGTCGTCTCGCATAAAACCGATCCAGATCTCATTGCAGCTTTAAAGAATGTTTTGTTGACCATGCATTTGGATGAACAGGGACGTAAGGCGATGGGACTTTTGCACTTTGAACGCTTTGTTCATCCCGACCAGCAGATGTATGATAAGATTCAGGCGCTGGCACTTGAAATAGGGCTTGGCCTGAAATGATTAAAACGCTGAAACGTATTGCAAAGTATTTCCCTCTTCGTACACTCCAAAAAATCCAAGAGGAGGTCCCACTTACCGTCAAAATCATGGGGATTGTCGGAGTATTTATTTGCTTATTAGGCTTAACAGTTATCATCGATATGAGGTCTTCTATGACCGGGATTCTCAATGATCAACTCAGGAAACGGGCAGTTACGATTGGGCACGAAGTAGCGAGTGAAAGCACGAATCTGATCCTCGTGGGGGATTTGATCGGTCTTTATGAGAAGACAAAAACGGTTTCCTTGCATAATGAAGATGTTCGCTACGTGCTTATCTTAGATGAGAAGGGGCAATTAGTCGCCCATAATTTCGGGCAAGGGATTCCGGTAGGACTACTGGAATTGCGTCAGCTTAAGAAAGACTCTGCCGAAGCGGAGGTGATAGAGGTTGACTCCGAAGAGGGTGTTATACTTGATGTATTAGTTCCCCTTGGGAAAAATACGGGCTGGGTTCGTATCGGTATGTCAGAGGCCAATATGAATCGAACCATTAATACACTCTCGATCAAGCTGATGGTCACAACTCTTGGCATTATTATCTTAGGTTTATTCGGTGGATTTATCATGTCCCATCTATTAACGAGACCTATAAAACGTTTAGTCGAGGCAAGCATCGCCGTTGCTGAAGGAGATCTAAGCCAACGAGTGGCCATTGGAGGGCAGGACGAAATCGGACAGCTCGGTCATTCGTTTAATGGAATGGCGGAGAACTTAGAAAGGTATACTCAAGAAAGAGAAGCATTATTGGCAGAGTTAATGAACAAAGAACAAATACGTCAACAATTACTGAATAAAGTGATTTCTGCTCAGGAAGAAGAGAGAAAGCGAATAGCACGCGAACTTCATGACGAGGCGGGTCAAAGTTTGACGTCCTTGATCATTGGGCTGAAACTTCTAAGTCAGCAAAATGACCTAGAGCAAGCAAGAGGGATGGCAGAAGACTTAAGAAAAGTTGCCTACTTGACGTTAGAAGATGTGCATCGACTAGCGGTAGAACTGCGCCCTACTGTATTAGATGATATGGGTTTGGTTGTGGCTTTGGAACGTTATGTTACAGAATACAAACTCCAACAGGACATCATGGTGATAGATCTTGAAGTTCATAATCAAGTGAAGGAACGCTTACCAAGTGAAGTCGAGACATCTCTATACCGAATTGTACAAGAAGCACTGACGAACGTAGCGAAGTACGCCAATGCCCGTAACGTCAGCATCGTTTTGGAGATCCGTCTTGAGGGTGTGAATCTGATCATTGAAGATGATGGTGTAGGATTTGACGTGGACCAGGTTTTAAGTGAAAGGACTCAGGGACGTCAAAATCTAGGGCTTGCGGGTATGCAAGAACGGTCAGCATTGTTTGGCGGAACCTTTGAGATTGAATCCGAACCGGGTAGGGGGACCACGCTTTATGTCAGATTACCGCTAGAAAGGGGGGGGAAGCATGAGCGAAAAAACGCGAGTGTTGTTAGTCGATGACCATACGATCTTGCGTACCGGGTTAAGAATGTTTTTTGATTCTCAGGAGGATATGGTGGTAGTTGGAGAAGCAGTAAGTGGTGAAGATGCTTTGGAAAAGGTACAAAAACTCCAACCTGATGTGGTTATTTTAGACATTTCCATGTCAGGTATGAATGGAATTGAAGCCATTGCCCGGATTAAGCAATTAACTTCTGACGTCGGAATTCTCATGCTAACGATGCACGAAGCAGAAGAGTATCTTCAACAGGCCATGCAGGCTGGTGCTAGTGGATATGTGTTGAAAAAGGCTGCCGATTCTGAACTTCTTGAGGCTGTGCGTGCAGTGGCCAGGAAAGAGATATTCCTTCATCCGGAGATGGCAAGTATGCTTATTCAGTCCATCTACCATCCTGAAACCAGAGAAGGCTCAAAAAAAGGTATCAATTTAACTGCTCGCGAAACAGATGTGTTAAAGCTAGTCACCTTAGGGCATACCAATAAGGAAATTGGAGAACAATTAGCCGTTAGCATTAAAACGGTCGAGACTCATAAAGCTCGAGTTATGGAGAAGACCGGGTGCGAACGACGCTCGGAACTCGTTCGCTATGCAATGCAAGAAGGTTATATTTAACCTTGGGGTTGTGAAAAAATCCCTTCAGCCCGTTCAATTATCCGCTATGACATTTCGAAGAACAAAGCAATAACGCTGACAACAATGATATTTGTCGCTGCCGCGGCTATGCTTGTTTCGCTCGCAGCGATACTCGTAGTAAATCTCACTGTCACTGATCATTGCCTTTTTAATCTCAGCGGCTTTTTCTGAAATATTATCAGTCTGCTGAATGTCAATACGCAAATCGTAGTTTCCTATACCCATATATGAGATGAAGCTTTTTGAGGAAATAGTGTTGTGCAAATTCTGTGGAACGATAATGATAAAGGCCGAAATCACAAGCACCGTAAGCATTGTGGCGTCAAAGATGTTCTCGCAAGAAAAAGTCTTTA
>CAKMJS010000070.1 GCA_927405585.1 uncultured Desulfosporosinus sp. | reverse complement strand
CGGACTCATCCTGCACCGAAAAACTTTCCAACCCCCACCATGCGGCAGGAGCTCATATCCGGTATTAGACCCGGTTTCCCAGGCTTATCCCGAAGTGCAGGGCAGATTACCCACGTGTTACTCACCCGTTCGCCACTCGTGTACCCCCGAAAGGGCCTTACCGTTCGACTTGCATGTGTTAAGCACGCCGCGTGGGGGATGACGGTCTTCGGATTGTAAACTCCTTTCAGTAGGGACGAAGCGAAAGTGACGGTACCTGCAGAAGAAGCACCGGCCAACTACGTGCCAGCAGCCGCGGTAATACGTAGGGTGCAAGCGTTGTCCGGAATTACTGGGCGTAAAGCGCGCGTAGGCGGACAGTTAAGTCAGATGTGAAACCTCTGGGCTCAACCCAGAGCATGCATCTGATACTGGCTGTCTTGAGTGTAGAAGAGGAGAGTGGAATTCCTAGTGTAGCGGTGAAATGCGTAGATATTAGGAGGAACACCAGTGGCGAAGGCGACTCTCTGGTCTATAACTGACGCTGAGGCGCGAAAGCGTGGGGAGCAAACAGGATTAGATACCCTGGTAGTCCAATAATTCCGGACAACGCTTGCCCCCTACGTATTACCGCGGCTGCTGGCACGTAGTTAGCCGGGGCTTCCTCCTTGGGTACCGTCATACTGACTCAATATTCTCAAATCAGTCATTCTTCCCCAAAGACAGTACTTTACAATCCGAAGACCTTCATCATACACGCGGCGTTGCTCCGTCAGACTTTCGTCCATTGCGGAAGATTCCCCACTGCTGCCTCCCGTAGGAGTCTGGGCCGTGTCTCAGTCCCAGTGTGGCCGTTCACCCTCTCAGGCCGGCTACTGATCGTCGCCTTGGTAGGCCTTTACCCCACCAACTAGCTAATCAGACGCGGGTCCATCCATAATCGGTAGCATTTTCAGAGGCCACCTTTCCTTTAAGAGTGATGCCACTCTCAAAGATTATCCGGTATTAGCCCTCGTTTCCAAGGGTTGTCCCGGATTTATGGGTAGGTTACCCACGCGTTACTCACCCGTCCGCCACTAAAAATTTCTCAAAGCAAGCTTCTTGAAATTCTCCGTTCGACTTGCATGTGTTAGGCACGCCGCCAGCGTTCGTCCTGAGCCAGGATCAAACTCTCCAAAAAAAGTTATTCAAACTTCTACTATTGAAGAAGATGATTCGCTCATTGTTTTTTGAAACTCCGTTAAGAGTTTCTCTCATTGGCTGTCCTTGTTGTTTAGTTTTCAAAGACCATTTAAAGTCCATGGTTTATGAGTTTGTGTTTCCTGCACCCATTTGGGCCGGAAGCATATCATAGCATTTTCAACTCGCGTTGTCAATAACCATTTTCACCAAACTCACAATTATTTGCCACAGTAGTTTAAGTTTTAGTTATTGTGTTTTGTGGCACTTGGATATATTAACATCTGATTACTCTCTTGTCAACACCACTTTCAAAGTCTTTATCCAATTGTAAGATCACACTTCTGTGAAACCATCCTACCTGAAGCTTTCGTCACCGTAGTCTCGATGCATAACTTTAGTTGAACGGTTCACTGTGAGTATTTTGGAACGTAGAACGTAGAACGTAGAACAAACATCGAAAGAAATAGAGTACCGTACTTATGTCAATGATTAAAAGTACGGTACTCTGTATCTTCAGGAACTAATTAAATTTTATCAGATAATAATTCTTCTTTCCACGACGTATGACAAGATACTTTCCACCTAGACGTTCTAGTTGAGCAACAGATGTTTCTACATTAGTATATCGGATATCGTTAATATAGATTGCTCCGCTCTCTATTGCCTCTCTGGCTTGACGTTTAGAAGTGACTGCTCCCACTTGGATTAACAAGTCAACAAGTCCTATTTCTAGATTATCAATCGTTGCGGAAGGAACCTCGCTAAAGCCTTCTTCAACTTCCTCAGCAGATAGTTCCTTAAGGCCTCCTCCGAAAAGAGCATTCGAGATTTTTTCGGCACGTTCAAGAGCGTCCTGACCGTGTACTAGCTTAGTTACTTCTATAGCTAATGTCCGTTGAGCCTTTCTCTTTTCAGGCTCCTTTTCTACACCAAGTGCTAATGAAGCAATTTCCTCTACCGATATGAAGGTGAAAAATTTAAGGAATTTAATAACATCTCGATCATCCGTATTCATCCAGAATTGATAAAATTTATATGGAGACGTCTTTTCAGCATCTAACCAGATTGTTCCCGATTCAGTCTTTCCGAATTTTACTCCGTCACTTTTCGTGACGAGGGGCATAGTCAGTCCATATATTTCTTTTGCTTGATTGACTGATGTGCGTCGAATTAGATCGATTCCCGCTGTAATATTGCCCCACTGGTCACTTCCACCCACTTGCATTTCACAACCGTACACCTCATTGAGCTTCATGAAATCGTAAGATTGTAAAATCATATAGCTGAATTCTGTATAAGATATCCCTTTGTTCATCCGTGCTTCTACCGAGTCTTTGGCTAACATAGCCCCTAAAGGAAAGTTCTTACCGATGTCCCGTAGAAATTCGATAACTTGCAAGGAGCCTAACCAGTCATAATTATTTGCTATGATTGCAGGGCTTTCTTTGGTTTCAAAATCCAAGAAATGTCCAAGCTGCTTTTTAATTTTACTGGCCCATAGTTCTACCACTTCTTTAGGATTTAGTACCCGTTCCGATGCTTTACCGCTAGGATCACCAATTAACCCCGTTCCTCCGCCTACCAACGCGATGGGTATATGTCCCGCAAGTTGGAATCGTTTCAAAACTAAAATGGGCAGTAAATGTCCAATATGCAGGCTGTCGGCAGTTGGGTCATATCCACAATATAATGTCATTGGACCCGCTGCTAATCTTTTACGCAATACTTCCTCATCTGTGTGTTGATAAACGAGTCCCCGCGCCTGTAATTCCTTAAAAAGGTCCATATATTATTCCCCCTTACTTGATTTCACTCTTGATTTATTACTTCCCATTTTCCATGTACCTTGAAAATCACCCAACCACTCTTGAATCAGCGGAAAATAACAAAATCCCCCAACACAAGGTTGAGGGACGAAAATACTTCCGCGGTACCACCCACATTGATGCCAGTATAATATTAAAAACGGGCATCCAGCTTAAATCAGCGGTAACGAGCTTATCCGAGAGCTGTTAACTCTAGTCATGAGGTGTACCTCTTGGTTTCTGGGTCGGTTTGCACCCTACACCGACTCTCTACTACCTTCCACCAAGTCTTTTCTCAATCATACCATTTGCAATATGTTTAACCTTTGTTAGCTTATTATATCGTGTCTATGTCCTGCCCGCAACTAAACGAGATCATTCTCTGAACGATTTTTTATACGGATTTCCTTACAATTGGAGAAGTATGTTATAATTCAAGAAATTGAAGAACTCAACTTCCACTCATTTTTTGACAATAGGGAGGTCCAATGTATGCCATCATCTCGTAAACCAACACGTCCACAACGCAAAAAGCGTGTTTCAAAACTTCGAATTGCTCTCCTGTCCATTGCTGGTATGATTGTTTTAATGATGATCGGGGTAGGGATTTATGTCGGTATAGCTGCCGCCTCAACTCCAGAATGGGATCCTATGGCACTAGATAACCAAAAACAAACTTCCTATATTTATGACAAGGACGGAGCCCAATTTGCCGAATTACACGGAGTTGAAAACCGCCAAACTCTTAATTCTTCCGACATTCCTGACCTTGTGAAGAAAACGTTTGTCGCCGTTGAGGATAAACGCTTTTACGAACACTATGGTGTAGATCCTATTCGCATTGTTGGC
>CAKMJS010000069.1 GCA_927405585.1 uncultured Desulfosporosinus sp. | reverse complement strand
TTTTTTTGGACGGCTCAAGGCGTTAAAACGATCAGACGCTCGAAGAAGGAAATCGAGGAGTTGCGTGAACTCATTCGCGAGTATGAGGTGATGGAGATCGTGATTGGGTACCCAAAAAATATGAACGGTACACTGGGGCCTCGTTGTGCAGCGACGGATGAGTTTGCCGAGGCTTTACGATTAGAGTTTGGACTACCTGTGGAACTGTGGGATGAGCGGTTAAGCACGGTGGCAGCAAATCGAACTCTACTTGAAGCAGATGTATCACGCGCGAAACGAAAACTGGTAATTGACAAGATGGCGGCAGTTTTTATCCTTCAGGGTTACTTGGATTGTCGTTCAACAAGAAATATTCCTGGGTGAGAATTTGACAATCATTACCTACAATAGTACAATGACAATATTCTTTGATAAGAGGTGAATCGCATGACTGATAAACCACATGACCATGAGCACGAAGAGCATGACGCTGAAGAGTTTGACACAGTCGTACTCACAGATGATGAGGGAATAGACCACGAGTTTCTTCATCTCGATACCTTGGAACTTGAAGGCTCGACATACTTTGTCTTGATGCCTATTTCGGAAGACGAGTCCGAAGATGAGGATGCTGATGAGGCCATTATTCTTAAACTCGGCAAAGATGCTGAGGGTGGAGAAATGCTACTTGACATCGAAGATGATGAAGAGTGGGAAAAAGTAGCCGACGCCTGGGAAAGCCTGGTAGAATCCGAAGAAGAATAAGAAAATAATCGGGTATAGGTAACTAGGAAAAACTCGCTGAGATAATCTCGGCGAGTTTTTTCTAGTTTTTTCTATCTAAAAATAAAAGATTAGGTAATGGACGAGCTGGAAGAAATGCGCGACCTGTTGTACAATGAAATAGCCTTATCGCCCAATAGGTAGGTAGAAAGTAGAGTGAGACTATGTCCCCAAGGAAAAAAGCAAAGCGAAAGAGTTCAATGGGGTTTATTCTTGTTCTCGTGGTTTTGTGCTTTGGATTTTTAACCTGGTGGAGTTGGGCAACAAAACCATACTCTTCTACAGGAAACCCAGAAAAGATCACGATTGCTCCAGGGACAACGGCAGCTAAATTGGCAGAGGAGTTGCAAGAGCGTCAGCTTATCCGCAGTGCATTGGTGTTTAGGTACTTCGCGCGTGCAGAGCAATCGGATTTTAAGCTGTATGTTGGAGATTACCAATTAGCCCCGACAATGTCCCCTAGCGAAATGATAAAACGCTTAAATGTTAGTTCAATTAGCTTAGAGACCAACCGAGTGACCATACCCGAAGGATATTCTACAGAACAAATTATTGATCTTCTAGTACAAAAGGGAATGGGCAGTAAAGAAGAGTATACAAAAGTTGTTACAGAAGATGAGTTCCCATACCCGTATTTAAAGGATGCACCAAAGGGAATTCACCGCTTAGAAGGGTATTTATTTCCTAATACTTACGATATCGCGCTTAAAACAACTCCTCATGCAGTGATTGATCTGCTCTTGAAGCAGTTTGGAAAAGAAATTACCCCTGAGGTAGAGAAGCAACTCGAAATAATTAAGCTTTCCGTTTCTGAATGGGTCACCTTGGCCTCCTTGATCGAAAAAGAGGCGGTAACGGAAGAGGATCGTCCGTTGATCGCCTCAGTGATCATGAATCGATTGAAGATTAAAATGCCCCTTCAAATAGATGCCACTATTCAGTTCTTACTCGGCACTCCTAAACCCACACTGTATTATAAGGATCTTGAGATTCCTTCTCCGTATAATACTTATCTCAACGTAGGAATCCCGCCGGGGCCGATTGCCAGTCCCGGACATGCTTCCCTACAAGCGCTATTATATCCGGCTAAAACGGATTTCTTATACTACGTGGCGAAAAAGGATGGCTCTCATGTGTTTTCTAAAACCTATGCAGAGCATTTGAATAACATAAAATTGAATCAGTAGGAGCGAGATTATCTTGACATCTGGTAGATTTGCTCGACGTCTTTATCCCCGCGGCCGGATAGATTGACGATTAGGATTTGGTCTGGATTCATGGTAGGGGCAAGCTTAAGTGCATAAGCGACAGCGTGGGCGCTCTCGAGTGCCGGGATAATGCCTTCAGCTCGGGATAGTCTGTGGAAGGCTTCTAGGGATTCAGCGTCTGTAATACTCACGTACTCAGCACGTCCAATGTCTTTCAGGTAGCTGTGTTCGGGTCCTACACCAGGGTAGTCTAGACCTGCGGAAATGGAATGGGTGGCAAGGGGCTCACCCTGTTCGTCGGCCATGACATAACATTTAAAGCCATGAACAAGTCCGGGTGCTCCGGCGGTAAGTGGAGCCGCGTGTTTGCCAGTACTGATACCCAGTCCTCCAGGCTCGACTCCAATGAGTCTTACGGAGGAGTCTTCAATAAAGTTGGCGAACATGCCAATGGCGTTGCTGCCACCTCCGACGCAGGCCATGACGGCATCTGGGAGTTTCCCTTCAGCTTCCAGAATTTGTTGGCGTGCTTCTCGTGAGATAATTGACTGGAAGTGTTTTACGAGGGAGGGGTAGGGATGAGGTCCCACAGCTGAACCAAGCATATAAAAGGTTGTTTCATAGTTTGTGGCGAAGTCCCCAAGGGCAGCATCGACAGCATCTTTCAACGTGCGTGTTCCCGAGGTAACGGTGACCACTTGAGCGCCTAAGAGTTCCATGCGGAAGACATTAAGGGATTGGCGGCGTGTGTCCTCTTCTCCCATGTAGATAACACATTCCATATCAAAGAGAGCACAAGCGGTGGCAGTGGCAACGCCGTGTTGCCCAGCTCCAGTTTCTGCAATGATTCGTTTGGCTCCCATACGCTTAGCAAGTAACGCTTGACCCAGGACGTTGTTAATTTTATGGGCACCTGTATGGTTTAAATCTTCTCGTTTGAGGTAGATTTTTGCGCCCCCTAATTGGTTGGAAAGTTTTTCTGCATAGTAAAGAGGGTTGGGACGGCCAACATACTGACGAAGATAGTAATCGAGTTCCTCATTGTAGGCAGGATCGTCCTTATACGTTTCAAAGGCGTCCTCCAATTTATTCAGGGCATCTTGTAATTGGGGTGGGACAAAACTTCCGCCGTACTCACCAAAATAACCTTTTTCCATAATAAAAATCCCTCCATCTCATTATTTAACCAACAAAAAAACTCTCCGCCCTGAAGGACGGAAAGTTAATTTCCATTATGCCACCTTTTTCGTATAGGATCTACAAAGTAGAATACCCATACTAAAGCTTAGATACGGAGTAGGATAGAATTCTCGCACACAAATAAGCAGATGCGGAGAGTCGACCTCTCGATATCCGTGTCTCTGTAACGGGAAACCCCCGGTATCACCTACTGACGCTTTCGCGTGTTCGGATTACGACTCTGAGATCCATTCGATCTACGGGAAGTGTATCAGACTTTCACCTTCTCTGACTCGCTAAAACATTCCGCAAAGACTTACTAATTCTCATCATTGTCTTGCATGTTGATTTTCTGTATTGTAATATAACGGAAGAATTTCGTCAAGGGGTGTTAGGTAAAAGATTTTTCTATTTGCGCACCATCAATTTCTTAATAGCCCTATCAAGCCCTTCAAGGGTTAATTCAAACATCGGAAAAATATCACGCACTATTTTTAGAGTTTGGTACCCATGAACTTGTTCCCAATATTTCTCCGGCAGAGGATTGAGCCACACGTTATATGGAAACTTTTTAGAGATACGCTGTAACCAAGTAATTCCTGGCTCTTCATTGCTAAGATCCCAAAAGATATTACCGTTGCTCATCATGAGCTCGCTTGGGGCCATGGCAGCATCCCCGATCAGAACCACTTTGTAGTCTGAACTCAGTGATCGCAGGATGTCCTCAGTTTTAACTGCCTTGCTGGGGTTGTTGGAGGCATCTAAATACAAGAGGTCATAAATGCAGTTATGGAAGTAATAGAACTTCAAAGCCTTGAAATGGGATGATTTATGTACTGCTGAGAACGATTGGCTACAGATATTGGCATAGGGCGTCATCGAACCACCAACATCCATCAGCACGATCACCTTAACGGAGTTTTTGCGTGGTCTCGTCCAGACAAGCTTTAAACGTCCGGCATTCTTACAAGTTTCATCAATGGTATCGTCTAAGTCCAGTTGATCTTTGACGCCATCGAGGCGTGTACTGAACTGACGCAAGCGACGTAAGGCGACCTCAAACTGACGTACTCCTATAGTTTTGTCCGTGCGATAGTCTCTATAATTGCGCTCGCTGGCCACCTTCACCGCAGATTGACCATATGACTCACCCCCAATTCTGACGCCACCTGGATGAAAACCAGAGTGCCCAAACTGCGAGGTTCCACCTGTGCCGATCCAAGTGTTTCCACCGTGATGAGGTCCATCTTGTTTTTGCATTCGTTCCTCTAGAGCCGTCTTTAAACTTTCCCAATCGGGAAACCCTAATTTACTTAACAACTCGTTTCGTTCTTCTTCAGAGAACATTTTTGGAGGCAGAGGGTTTTCCAGCCATTGAGAAACCTGCTCCAATAATTGTTTCGGGTTTTCGATCCCTTGGAAATACTTCTGAAAGGCAAGATCATATGGGTCAAAATGGCTTTCACTTTTAACTAATACCGCTCTGGCCAAGTAGTAAAACCCAGACAGGCTTGACTCCGCTAAGCCGATCGAAAGCGCTTCCATTAAGGTCATCCATTCCGTGATAGAAACAGGAACACCCTCACGACGTAGTGCATAAAAAAAGTTTGTATACATAGTCTACCAGCCGCGTTTGGCCCGAGACGAATTTTCTGTCCCGCGCGTATGGAGTTGCCTCAAGGTCAAATCAAAATCCTGATTCTTTTTCAACAAGGCTCCTAAGAAAGGGATTTCCTGAGATAGCTTAACGGGCTCAATCCCCCCGATGGTCAAAGCTTGAATCCAATCGAGAAGTTCGGAGGTACTTGGCTTTTTTTGCAAACCGGAGATAGTCCGCAACCAATAGAACGCTTTTAAGGCCTCGGTGAGTAATTGATTTTCCAAGTCCGGAAAATGGACATGGACGATCTCTTTCATCATGGTTTGGTCTGGAAAATCGATATAATGGAAAATACAACGTCGCAAAAAGGCATCGGGAAGCTCTTTTTCGGCGTTACTCGTAATGATGACGATTGGCCTATGTTTAGTCGTGATGGTTTCCCCTGTTTCTGGGATGTAAAAATTCATGACGTCCAATTCCCAGAGTAGATCATTGGGAAATTCTAAGTCTGCCTTATCAATTTCGTCAATTAAGAGGACAACCCGCTCGGTAGACTCAAAGGCTTCGCCGAGTTTGCCGAGTTTAATGTATTGTTTAATATTCGAAACATTTTGCTCACCAAATTGACTGTCATAAAGGCGCTGGACTGTGTCATAGACATAAAGACCGTCTTGAGCTTTCGTGGTCGATTTAATATTCCAGATAATTAAGCTCAGACCAAGCGATCTGGCAATACTTTCCGCTAAGCCAGTTTTACCGGTGCCAGGCTCCCCTTTTATTAAGAGCGGTCTTTTTAAGGCCACTGAGATATTAACGCTGTTCTGAAGATCATTGGAAACAATATAATCGTCAGTTCCTTGATAGTGTAGTGGATTGGTCATTCTGAAGTACCCCCCTCGTTTTGTTCTAGACATTGTTGGTTTATAATATCACTTATTGCATAAATTTTCCTAGTAATTAGCAACGATTTCTGGAAGAGACTCATGAAATCAAGTCTCGAGGGTGCGATTAAACGATGAGATGAAAACAAAATCTGAACATCAGAGCAACTTTGCCTCCAAGAGGACAAGTACATAATTTTAGGGTATAGTAGTTAAGGGTAAAGTACCTTGGTAGGGTTACGAACCTGATGTCAGAAAAGTAAGGGGAATCGTCATGAGAAAACCAGAGTTGTTAGCTCCTGCGGGAGATTGGGAAAAGTTAAAATACGCGCTGGCTTACGGAGCGGATGCGGTTTATATGGGCGGTCAGGCCTTTGGCCTACGGGCTTTTGCTGGAAATTTCAACTTAGAGGATATGGAGAAAGCGGTGCGCTGGACGCACCAGTTAGGCAAGAAACTCTATGTGACGGTGAATATTTTTGCCCACGAACCGGATTTTGTGGAACTGCCGGCGTATCTCAAACAGTTGGAAAGGCTGGGAGTGGACGGCGCCATTGTCTCTGATCCGGGGATTATTGCGATGGCCCAAGACGTAGCCCCGGGATTGCCTCTTCATTTAAGCACCCAAGCAAATAGCACGAATTCATATTCCGTTCGATTTTGGCTGAAGCAAGGGATTGAACGGATCGTCCTTGCTCGGGAACTAACGCTTGAGGAGCTTAGTGAAGTGCGTTCTAAGGTTGAGGGAGGACTGGAGATCTTTATCCATGGAGCCATGTGCATGTCATATTCTGGACGGTGTTTACTGAGTAACTATTTAACGGGTCGGGATGCAAACCGAGGGGAGTGTACTCAGACCTGTCGTTGGGGATATGCTCTTGTGGAAGAAAAGCGACCAGGGGAAGTCTTTCCAATCGAGGAAGATGAACGCGGGACGTATGTCTTTAACTCGCACGATTTATGCCTGCTACCCCATTTGCCATTGTTAAAGCCGATCGGGCTAGACAGCTTTAAGATTGAAGGTCGGATGAAAAGCGTTCAATATGTTGCCAGTACTGTCAAAGTATATCGTGAGGCGATTGATACCCTGTGGGATCAGGGGGAGGAAGCATTTCAAGAGAAACTCCCTCAGTGGTTGGAAGAGATGGATAAAGTTAGTCATAGGGATTATTCGGCTGGATTTCTATTTGGTAAACCAGGTGCCAGTTCGCATAACTTAGATTCCTCCCATTATGTCCGTGATTATGATTTCGTCGGGGTGGCTTTAACTGAAGGTGACGCTACAGACTCCATAAATAGTGATACGTCTTGGATAGAGCAACGAAACCACTTTAAGTGCGGAGAGGTTATCGAAGTGCTCACACCACAGGGAGAGTCCTGGTCGTTCGAGGTTAAGGAGATGTGGGATACTTTAGGGGAACCTGTAGAAATTGCTCGCCATGCCCAGCAAAACATAAGGATGGCGGTACCACAGAAGCTACTATCCTATAGCATTCTTCGACGGGCGAAGCTCGAGAAACGTTAGAGATTAGCAATAAGGGATATTCGCTGAGAGAAGAGGGACGATTCAATGAAGGCTATAGAGCAAGCAAGTTTTCAGTTTACGGATGCTGATGTAATAGTTCATGCCCGTTTAGAACGAGTAGAAATGCAGATGTTAGATAAGCTCGTCGAAGGCTTAGGGCATCTGGGCATTGTGACTACGACAAACAAAGCCCTCGGAGAGGTCATGATTCAAACGACGAAGGATTGCTGGCCAGATTTAAAGAAGGCCATAGAGAAGATGCCATTTGAGATAGAGTTTATTTAATTAACTCATGTAATTTAGGCTTTATATCGATAGTAAACTAAGCATAGTAAAGTTTAAGGGAGAATTGCTCATGAATATATATGCCAATGCAGATCTGATCATCAAAGCACGCATAGATCGCTCAGAAATCCAAATGCTTTGCAAATGGGTGGAAGGTTTGGGTCATCTGGGCATCGTGACAACGACGAATAAAGAACAAGGTGAGGTGATGATTCAAACGACGAAGGATTGCTGGACAGATTTGAAGAAGTTAATCGAACAGATGCCGATTGAAGTAGAATTTATCGGATAATGTAAGATTTTCAGTCAATTATTAGTGTGAACCGACAGTATTACTGAAGTCACCCCAAGTAAAAATGGATAAGTATGGGATTAATTTGAATATGATGTAAATATATATCAATATTAAGGTATAAACGATTTTTTTCCATTGACGAGTAGTGCTATAACAGATAAAATGACTAAAGAGAAAGAATTTTTTCAATTAAGTCAGAAGGTCTTATACTTAAAGAGAAAAAGTACATAAAGAAGAGGGGGATGTATGAGTTGAATGAAATGATTAAACGGAGAAAAGATGAAGGTTTTACCCTGATTGAACTTATGATTGTTATTGCAGTTATTGGGATTCTTGCGGTAGTGTTGGTACCGAGAGTTGGCGGAATTAAAACTGCCGCTAAGAGTGCCGGGATTGATACGAATATCAGAGCAGTCCAAGCCTATGCTGAAAGTAGAATCACAAGTTGGGATAATGCAAACACACCCGCTGCAACTATAGTTACGGATATTACTAATGCATTTACAGGTACCGCAGTAGAATTAACTAATCCACTTACTGGTGTCGCTGGCGTTACTGCATTAACTGGGGGTGCTGCAGTACCTGCAGATCCTATTGCTGGTCAGATTGCCGTTGTTGTTACTGCTGCTGGGGGGCCTGTAACAATTTATGCATACGATAATAGCAAAGTATTAATGACCGATAAGACAGTTACAGTCAGTCCATAAAATTCCGCTAATCTTTGTATTTCTTATATAGGAATAGGGTGTTTATCAAAACACCCTATTCTTATATCCTCAAGTAAACTGGAAAGGAGGGCACTCCATTGGCACTACGCCCAGAACGTAAACGTCTCGGTGAGATTCTTATCGCTGGTGGTTTGATTTCTCCGACTCAGCTTGAAGAGGCTCTTGCTATGCAAAAGTCTCTTGGTCTTCGTCTTGGCGAGGTGTTAATCAAGCAGGGGATTGTCACTGAAGAAGATATCCTGCGTACGATGCAAAGTCAGCTACTGGGGCTGCCTTCGATTGACCTAAGTCGCGTGGTAGTCTCCGAACAAATTCTTAAGTTACTACCTGAGAATGTCGTGCGCAAATATTCTGTACTTCCTGTGGAAATGAACAACGCCCAACTTCTGGTGGCTATGAGCGATCCCACCGATTATTTTGCGATCGATGATCTGCGCTTGGCGGCCGGAATG
Organism: uncultured Desulfosporosinus sp.; assembly: GCA_927405585.1. Classification (GTDB taxonomy): domain Bacteria; phylum Bacillota; class Desulfitobacteriia; order Desulfitobacteriales; family Desulfitobacteriaceae; genus Desulfosporosinus. The sequence goes on along the minus strand of CAKMJS010000069.1, from coordinate 4,650 downwards.
ATGGTTAAGCCTTGCTTAGCCAAAAAAGGGGATATCCTGAAGGCTATTGATCGATACTACGGTAGGAGTGAAGCCGAAAAGGCGGCCCGTGATTATGCCAAACAATCAGGCGTGGTCCCGCTTAGTGCAACGTCTCAAGCAGCGACACTGGGTGCTGCTGGAACGGAAGACGTTGATGAGCAATCAACCCCTATTATTAAGTTTCTAAACACTATTATCGAAAACGCCGTTAATAACCACGCTAGTGATATTCACATCGAACCCATTGATGAAGAACTTCGGGTGCGCTTTAGGATCGATGGCGTATTACGGGAGATCATGCGGACTCCGGTCAGCATGGCTAATCCCGTGGTTAGTCGCGTGAAAATTATGGCTGACCTTAATATTGCGGAACGTCGCTTGCCGCAAGATGGTCGAATTTCCTATCTTGTGGGGGGTAAGGTAATAGACTTTCGGGTGTCAACAACTCCAACCATGTACGGGGAAAAAGTCGTTTTGCGAATTTTGGATAAATCCAGTGTTATTCTTGAGACGGAAGCTTTGGGCTTAGTTGAGCGTGATCGAAAAACGTTTGAAGATTTAATCAATCGACCTTACGGCATTGTACTGGTTACCGGACCGACGGGAAGTGGGAAGACAACAACTTTATATACAGCACTGAACCAATTAAACTCACCTGAGAAAAATATTGTAACCCTAGAAGACCCGGTTGAATTTAATTTCAAAGGGGTTAATCAAATGCAGGTAAACCCTAAAGCGGGGCTTACGTTTGCCACGGGACTTCGGGCACTTTTGCGGCAAGATCCTGATGTTATCATGGTTGGTGAGATGCGGGACAATGAGACGGCCCAAATCGCTGTTCGGTCGGCCTTGACGGGTCATTTAGTGTTATCCACCATTCATACCAATGATGCAGCCAGCTCGATTACACGTTTAATGGATATGGAGATTGAGCCGTTTCTGCTTTCCGCCTCAGTCATAGGCATCATTTCCCAACGGCTTGTCCGGCGTATTTGTCCGCAATGCGCTATTGAATATTTGGCAGGAGATATGGACCATTCGTTACTAGAAATTCCCATTGAATCTCCCTTTGTCATCAAGAAAGGTCAAGGGTGCTCTTATTGTATTAAGAGCGGCTATAAAGGACGTATAGCCATCTTTGAGATTATGCCCATTACTTCAGGGCATAGACAACTCATTGAGCGGAGAGCGCCAGTGGATGAGTTGAGAAACTATGCGATTGATCAGGGGATGATAACCCTCAAGCAGGCGGCCATCCGGCTTGTTTTAGAGGGAATCACGACTGTGGAAGAACTCCTGCGGGTTACTTACGTGAATGAATAAGCTGAGGTGAATGGCAGGAATGCAATTTCGCTATAAAATTATCAATCAAGAACTGCGTGTGACTGATGGAGTATTAGAAGCGGTTGATTTGGAGAGCGCGAGGAGACAACTTCTCGACAAACGTTCGCAGATTATATCCTTAGAGGAAGTTTCTAGTATCAGTAACCTGCTTTCCACGGTATTTACAAGCAAGATAACCTATGAATCCATTGCCGCCTTTTGCACACAGTTAGCCATGATTATTCGTTCGGGAGCCAATCTCGTTCGCGGACTGGATATTCTCCAGGCTCAAATGGAGGATCGTCGTCTGAAGGAAGTCGTAGGAACGATTCATCGTGGTGTGAGCAGAGGAAGTTCGTTGTCCGAGGCAATGAGAGAATGCGATGGGGCGTTACCGGAGCTACTGATTAACTTAGTCAGTGTCGGTGAAGAAAGTGGAAGTTTGGACTCAGTTTTGACAAGTATGGCAGAGTATTATGAGCGAGAAAATTTCATTCGTAAAAAGCTAGCCAGTGCAGCAATTTATCCAGTGGTCCTTTCAGTTGTACTCTTAGGACTGGTAATCTTGTTTTTGAACTTTATTCTCCCGGAAATTACTGGACTGATGAAGGAAAGCGGTCAAAGCCTACCCCCAGCCACCCAGATGATTGTTGATGTATCAGATTTTCTAATGAGTAACGGATTACTCCTTTTATTGAGCTTAGGCGCACTTATAATATTCTTAAATAGAGTTTTCAAGATACCTCAATATCGCTTTTACCTGCATTCGTTCCTACTGAAAACCCCTCTTCTGGGGAAGAACATGAAAGACGTGGTCATCGCCCGGTTTTCGAGGACGCTCGCGTTGTTCTTACATTCTTCTATACCCATTGTGCCGATTATGAACTCACTAGAAAACATAGTGGGTAACGAAGTCCCCCGTCTAGCAGTTGCCCGCTCCAAAGACTTAATTATTCGAGGAGAGACCATGGCTTCGGCCTTTGGAACGGAACCCTTCTTTGATCCGCTACTCATTCAAATGATGGCTATAGGGGAAGAAACTGGGCGTTTAGAAGAGTTAATGGTGGAAGTTGCTAACCACTATGATAAACGGGTGGAGGTTGGCCTTACACGTTTAGTGGCCTTGGTTGAACCGATCTTTACGGTCATCATTGGGGTTTTTGCCGGAGGGTTAATCATCGCGATAGCCTTACCAATATTCAACATGGCAAGTGGGGTCAGTGGAGTTAAATGATCTAATAAATATTAGATAGAGTGAGGTAGTATGAAACAAACACTCGCTAAAGAGGACAAAGCTAAAAAAATGGGGTTTACTCTGATAGAAATAATGCTGGTGATTGCAGTAATTGGAGTATTGGCCATAGTAACAGTTCCTAAATATCAGTCTATGACTAATTATTACCATCTTCAGGCTTCAGTCCAGACCACAACGTCCTTTATCCATTATGCAAAGCAACGAGCGCTTGATGAGCATGTAAACAATTATGTGCAAATTACAAATTCATTATCAGCACCTGCGAACACTGTTCAAGTTCTCAATCCATCGCATGTAGCTGTACAATCGAAATCCCTTGAAACCGGAGTTACTTTAATCAGTGCAAGTCGATGGGATTTGCTTAACAATCCTAATGCCGGTATTATTTCTTTTGACAAACGTGGGTATTTGTCAAATTCGTTGAGCAACACAGCTAGTTTTACGCTTAAGGGCTCATCCAACCGTACTGTTGAAATCAACATTGATTTTCTCGGAAATGTCACAACTGTTTGGAATTAAGAACCATGGGTCTAGCTGGAAAGAGGGGGAGCTTTTGAGAAAGTCGGATCAAGGAATGACTTTACTAGAAGTAGTATTTGCGATATCAATCCTGCTAATAGGAGCGGCTTTTATTGCTCAAAGTAATGCGGTCACCTTTAAATATAGAGCTCAAAGTTCCTCGTATAAGCAGATGCTTTTTTATGCTTCTGGTCAAATGGATGCGATTATCGCAAAACAGGATGTTTCAGAAAGTGTCTATTTGCCCTTTACATCTTATGATGTTATACCTTATTCTCCCGTAGTTGAAGTTGTTGATTTAGAGGCTTATTTGGAGAAAGTGGGTGTTACAGTGTCAGTTCCTGGTGAAGGTTCTGTCGTAATTTACTCATATCGATTAAAATGAGAGTAGTAGGAAAAAGGATATGTTAACAAAGCAGCAGCCAAATCAAGAAATAAATAACTTAAGATTTTATAAGTTTTTACAGAACGGGTTTACGCTTCTGGAAGTAATGATTGCCGTGTCTATTTTTGGCTTTTTGATGCTCTATGTAAGTCAGTTTATGCGTCTCGAAATCAGCATATTTGATAAAGTAACTCGTGAAGAAAACCTTGAGCATGCGGCTAGTTTTGCGATGATGCACACAATCGATCAAATTCGAGTGATCCCTAAACCAACGCTTAAACTCGAGCAAGATAATGCAGGGATTTATTATACCAGTAATTCGCTTGAAACGTGTAAAATTAATCTAAATCCGACGAATTTGGGAACTCTTTCTGATGGAACGATCTATTATGATGAAGGACAAAGAAAGCTGATGCTCAAAAATGGGACCGATCATTATCTAATTGCTGATTACATTCGATGGATTAAGTTCGGGTTAGACGGGCCTCGTCTCTTGAAAATCAGTATCCTAGCTAAGAATTATGATCCGTCCAATCCGAACGATTCGGACAATCCTGATGATCCAGAATTTCTATCAGTTAATGCATTCCAATTAATTACCTGGGTGCGTTTCTAGTGGGAGGGAAAAATGCGCGAACGTGGTTCTGCTTTGTTAGTAGCGGTGGTGTCGGTAATGGTTTTGTTATTAATCTCGGGGATGTTCTTTTCCCTGACCACTAATCAGATGAAATCAAATTCTTATGAAGAGAGAGCCATTAAGTCATATTATTTGGCACAGGCTGGGGTATTCTATGGAGTAGCGAAGCTGAAAGCAGGCTTTGTGCCGGAACTGAATGAAGATGGGATAAGTGATCCGGATCCCAAAATCGATCCTTTTGGATATGGAGGACAGTTCACTGTTCGATGGGAAAAATTTGAAAGCGGATACTTAATAAATAGCATAGGGTCGTATGGTAAAGATACCGGGCAAGTGGATAGGATACTGAAGGCTTATTACAAAACCAGCTCAGCAGAAGGTACTTCGGGAGTAACTAGGCAGGAATTGTTAGATGTGGACGAAATTGGAGATGCACAAACAATATTTTACGTTAGCAATGATGACCCTACTGATTTACCTAATGGTTACAAATTTGAAAAAGATTCGCCA
>CAKMJS010000068.1 GCA_927405585.1 uncultured Desulfosporosinus sp. | reverse complement strand
AATCATTTTCTTTACGTTATTTAATATTTCATCTCTATTCATATATATTCTAAGATACGAGTTAGTGTTGAAATGACAGACTAAATAACAATAGAGACATGAGGCTGTACAACCACTAGCAGTAAAAGGAACAATAAAATCTCCGCTTTTATTATTTGGTGTCAGTAAAAGACTAGAATGAAACTAAGATTAACCAGGAGGGCTATAATGAGACCTTTTATACCATTGCGAGTTTATTATGAAGAAGTAGTGAAAGAATATGAACAAGGAAAACAACTCTTAGCAAGATATGAAAAAATGAATATTCCCCTGATTTCTATACAAAGCCACCACAGAATTCAAGAACTAAGACATCTACCCAATAAGGAATTCACTAAGATGAAAAAATACTTAATCTTAGGTACCAGAAAAACTATTAAACTGACACCAAATAATAAAAGCGGAGATTTTATTGTTCCTTTTACTTCTAGTGGTTGTACAGCCTCATGTCTCTATTGTTATTTAGTCTGTCATTTCAACACTAACTCGTATCTTAGAATATATATGAATAGAGATGAAATATTAAATAACGTAAAGAAAATGATTATAAAACTAGGGGAACATAGAATTTATGAATTAGGTAGCAATTCGGATATGGTTCTTGAAAATACTATAACAGGAAACTTGAGATGGGCCATTGAGGCGTTTGGAAAGCTAGAAAATGCAACAGCTACCTTTGCAACAAAGTTTGATGCTGTGGATGACTTATTAACAGCTGATCATAATGGACATACACAAATGCGTATTTCCATTAATCCACAAGAGATTATAGAAAAAGTAGAATTTGGCACAAGTAGCTTAAAAGAAAGGATTATTGCAGCAAATAAAATGTTTGAAGCTGGATATAGAATAGGATTAAACATTGCCCCAATAATTTTAGTAGAGGGCTGGGAAGTAATGTACGAAAATATGTTTAAGGAAGTTAAGGAGAGCTTATTACCAAAGCTTAAGGAGCAATTATTTATTGAAATAATATTTATGACCTATGGTCTACCTAATTTTTACATAAATACAGAAAGCATGCCAAAAGCAGTCAATTTACTAGATAAGTGTAAGATGAGAACAAAGGGACTAGGGAAGTATACGTATCGTAACGAATATAGAAATCCTGCTGAGGAAATCATCAGAAGATATATTGAAAAATACTTACCTGAGGAGGCTACTATAAGTTATATTGTTTAGTCCCTCTTCCTCCAAAGGAATTACCCCGCTTCAAAGGACACAAGGGGACGGTTCTTCTGTGTTAATGTCTAAGCCTTTCGGACAATGTGGAATGGAAAGCCAGTGATCCTGCATATTTGCCGCAGGCTTAATCCCTCATTTCTTAAACAACTCAATAGTTTGTTTCGTGCATCCTGGTCCATCTTCTGTAAAGCCGTTACTGGTTTACCTTTCATTATTCTCTTGGTGATTTCATATGCTTCCCTTTCGCTGATTCTTTGGGTCTTATCGCAATCTAGGCAGTGGTCTTCGTTACCCTCTTCTGTGAATTTTTGAAGTCCTTCTATTGCTTTTTTCTTCTCATTATGTATAATCCTTAAGATTAGACTGGTATCAGGAAATGTGGCAGTATTTCGATCCGCTTTATAATAAGCAGTGCAACTGCTCCATTCATATTCCTCTGGTTTGCTGATGATCGATGCTTTGACGGGATTTTTGTGGATGTAGCGAATGACTGTCAGTAGGTATCCGTCGTCCTCGACGCATTCACTCTTAAATCGATCTTGAAACACGTGTCCAATTCTTTCGTATTTCCAGTTGTACCAGTGAGCGTAACTTATACCCAAGCGTTTCATATACACTGATATATCGCCATAGTCTTCTCTTAGCAATAAATGAACGTGATTGGTCATCAAGCAATACCCAAGTATGCATACCCCGCTTTCTAGCGATACCTTTCTTGTGGTTTCCAGGTATCTCTGAAAATCGTCTTCTTCGTAGAAAATATTCTGCTGGCCGATTCCCCGTACTATAACATGGTAGATTCCTGTTTCACTCTTCTTTCGTGGCTTCCTGGGCATTCCTTCACGCCCCCTCTCCTCTTTTCTCAGATTTTACCATTTATCTTAACTTAACACAAGAGAACCGTCCCCCTGTGTCCCTGTGTCCCGAAATGATATCAAAATTCAGAATAGTATGTTAAAATTTATAGATAAGATTCTATAGGGAGTGAACAATATTGCCTGATATCCGTGAAGAGAACAAGGACATTTTTTATTATGTTTTAGAGTCTATGCAGGGTGTCGTGGTAACGGATTTAGACGGAAAGATTATCTTTTTAAATGACAGATATGCGGAGATCTTGCAAGTAGATCGACATGAGGTCATCGGAAAAGATGCTATGGATGTAATCCCAGGTACCCGGATGCATATTGTAGCTAGGACAGAACGCGAAGAAATAGGGTCTATATTTAAACTTAAGAATGGTGAGTCAGTACTTGTTAATAGGATACCTGTCAAAAAAAATGGTGAGATAATTGGAGTTGCAGCCTTTAGTTCTCTCTCAAAGTTGGATGAACTAAGTACTTTTGCTACAGTTCAAAAAATCGAGCATTTAAGCAAGGAGTTAAACCAATATAAGAATGAATTGAACAAATTACGAGGGGCTAAATACTCGCTGGATCAAATTATTGGCAATTCTCCTAACCTAATCAAGATGAAGGACTTAATAAGAAAAGTAGCCCAGACCAAGTCGACTGTCCTGATTACTGGCGAGACAGGCACTGGCAAAGAGCTGGTTGCCCATGCTATCCACCAACTTAGTACACGGAGTCATAATCCGTTTGGCAGAGTCAATTGTGCTGCTATCCCTAATGATTTACTTGAATCTGAATTATTTGGTTATGAGGAAGGAGCCTTTACTGGAGCCAAAAAGGGTGGTAAAGTAGGTAAATTTGAACTAGCCAATTGTGGTTCATTACTCCTTGATGAGATTAATCAGATGCCCCTGCATCTTCAATCCAAGCTTCTGAGAATCATTCAGGAAAAAGAACTAGAAAGAGTAGGGGGCAATAAACCGATTGATATTGATGTTAGATTGATATTTACCTCGAATCAAAATCTTCTCGATATGGTTCATCAGGACTTGTTTAGGGAGGACCTCTATTATCGCATTAACGTTATGAGCATCGATATTCCACCCTTACGGGCGCGGCTTGATGATATCCCCTTTTTAGTTGAACATTTCATCTGTAAAATTAACAAAGAACTTGGCTTAAATATAACTGGGATTGAGGACAAAGTCATTAAACTATTCCAGGATTATCATTGGCCCGGTAATATCCGGGAAATGGAAAACACTCTAGAAAGAGCCGCTAATTTAGCCTTGCAGGGCAAACTTAAACTTGAGCTTTTTGAACACTTCTTATTGCGTAGGGAGAAGGAGATAAGTCGAAAAGGGAATGAGATTTGTCTTGAAACGGTAAGATTTAAAGCTGAAAAAGAAACCATAATTTCCGTGCTAGCACAGACCAATAAGAATATAAGCATGGCCGCCAAATTATTAAAAATTAATAGGAGTGTGCTTTACGAAAAAATAAAGAAATATAATATCAGTACAACCTAACACTCCATATAATCAATTCTTCCAGTGAACTTGTTCAACTAAAGCTGAACATCGCTACTTCTGTTAGGGACTCTATCCACCTGGAATATCCTAACCAAGCTATCCCCACTAATTGAAGAGTGGGTCTTGAAAATTTGATAAACTGTCGGGTAATCCGGACAACTGTTGGGTAAATCAGACAGTTTTTTCGATACGAAAGTTGTTAAAAGCTTAGAAGATGTATGATTAGACGATTAATCATGCTTCTTCTTTTTTGGCCCGTTTATTGCAATAGTATGAAAATTGCAATTATGAAACAGGAACTAGGAGGAGGCGATAGTGAACAAACCAAATTTAGATTAAGGGGGGATTGCGGCGGCCTGCTAAATTTATTACGAAAGCGGGGGTAAAAGACATGAAAGCAAATGACATTAAAAAGATAGCTTGTATTGGTTCTGGTCTTATCGGGAATAGTTGGGCCCTTAATTTTGCCATTAAAGGCTACGAAGTCAATGTCTATGACATCAATATGCAACAGCTAGATTCAGCCAAAGCCTTAATTAGTTCTAATATGGATTTCTTAGTTTCTAAAGATGTCTTAACCAAGGAACAGGCTTTAGAGGCCCACAAAACGATAAATTATATGACCAATCTAGCAGAAGCAGTCGGAGATGTGCAATTTATTCAGGAGTCAGGACCGGAAAACTACGCAATTAAGCAAGAAATCCTCGCAACCATCGAGGAGAAAACAAGTAAAGATACCATCTTTGCCAGTAGTACTTCCGGTTTATTGATAAATGAGATTGCCAAGAACGCCAAACATTCCGAAAGGTGCCTTGGTGCACATCCATATAATCCAGTACATTTAATACCGTTGGTGGAATTAGCCAAAGGTTCCAATACCAGCGATGAAGTTCTTAAGTGTAGCTTTGATTTTTATCAGAGTATAGGTAAAGAGCCTATAATACTTCAGAAAGAAGCCTTGGGCTTTATCGCCAACAGACTACAGGTAGCTCTATATCGTGAGGCTGTGGATCTAGTAATCCGTGGGGTCTGCTCTGTGGAGGATGTAGATAAAGCAGCACTCTTCGGACCCGGTCTTCGTTTTGGCATTTTAGGTCCTAACATGATTTTCCAGCTTGGTGGTGGTGCCCATGGAATCAAGGGGTTATTGAACCATGTAGGGCCTTCTGCTGAACTGTGGTTGGCTGATATGGCTGACTGGAAGAAGTGGCCCGCTGGCTGGCAGGAGAAGTCTCAGGATGGAGTAAACCAAGCCATGGTCAACAGACCACATGAATTGGGCAATACCACAGAAGAAATTGCTCGATATCGAAATGACATGCTGGTGGATCTTCTAAAGCTCCACAAAAAGCTCTAGCGAAGGTACGATGTTTAAATTTTATAACAAAATTATTCTAGAGGAGGCTACGCAATGTTAGGTGTTATGGGTGTACTTATTGCCATCGCTTTGATAATTTTTATGGCCTATAAAGGCTGGGGTATCATACCTGCTTCTCTTCTTTGTGCTCTAATCGTTATTTTGACCAACAATGGCGACATTTGGAAATCCATTTCGGTGGATTATGTCAACGGATTTAAGTATTTTGCGGGTACCTATTTCTTAATTTTTGTCCTGGGCGCATTATTTGGTCAAGTTATGGGTGAAAGCGGAAGTGCTAATTCTATCTCCTACAAATTAATGGACTGGTTTGGTGAATCCAGAGCGGTTCTGGTCGTAGCTTTGGCTACCTCTATCCTTACTTACGGTGGAGTTAATCTCTTCATCGTTATTTTTACGGTCTATCCTCTAGCTTTAATCCTCTTTAAGGCCGCTGATTTACCGAAGAGACTTATAGTAGCGACGGTTGGTATTGGAGCTGGAACCTTTACCATGACAGCTTTGCCAGGCTCCCCTTCTATTCAGAACCTCATCCCTGCTCAAGTCTTGGGAACTACAGCAACTGCTGCGCCTTTGATGGGTATTATTTGCTCCCTGTTCCTCTTCGGGGCAGGTATTTGGTATATGCAAGGTCAGGCAAACAAAGCTAAGGCAAAAGGCGAGCATTTTGTACCAGGTCCTCGTGACAATATGGATAAACTATCCTTGGCCGATGCCAGCAAACTTCCAGATTGGAAAATAGCTCTCTTGCCTTTACTCGTTGTTATTGGCGTGATCTTCCTCTTGAAAGGGAAGATGGATGCTCTTTATGGGGTCAGCATTGCTCTAGCAGTGGGTATTAGTTTGACCTATGTGCTGAACTGGAAGCGTATTGAAAATCCACTTAAGGCACTTAATGATGGTTGCTCAAACAGTGTAATGGCCCTCATCAATACTGCGGCAATTGTTGGTTTTGGTTTTGTAGTCCAGAACGTTCCAGCTTTCCAAGCGTTTATCAAATTTGCCTTAGGTATGAAATTCAATCCTTTGGTTTCCGAAGCTATTGCCGTCAACGTTATAGCCGGTATCACTGGTTCTGCCAGTGGTGGCTTGACCATCTTCATGAAAACCATGGGGCCGGCATTCCTTCAAACTGGGATCAACCCCGAAGCGTTACACAGGGTTGCCTCGATCGCTTCCGGTGGTCTAGACTCCCTACCCCACTCCGGTGCGGTTATTACCTTGTTGATGGTTATGGGTTTAACCCATAAAGAAGCTTACAAAGATCTCGGTGTAGTTACTGTAATTATCCCTCTTCTGGCAACAGCTTTGGCTATCGCTATCGGAATATTCTTTTACTAAAATTTCTTTGGACACCAAAAGCATAATTGAAAATATAATACAAAGAAAGCCAGGTCATCTAAAAACTAAGGGGTTCCATTTTGGAGTTGAAAACTGAAATTAACACGCAAAACCGCAACTTTTTAGCACATCATTAGCATACTAAATAGCAAATTTTTAGCAGAAAAATAGCCACGACTTGGCAGTTCATAACGCCAGTCCGTGGCTATCCTATTTTCAGTAAGGGTCAAGCCCGTCTTTGATTCTCTTTATACGCATACTAAGAATTATGTGAATAACGTCGAGGAGTTTCCGCAGCGTCATACTACATTCATATTGACAAAGTTGCGGAAAATCCGTGTTAGGCGACGGACGCTGTTGTGCGATGGACTACTTCCTGTATGATAAAAACCAATCAAACA
>CAKMJS010000067.1 GCA_927405585.1 uncultured Desulfosporosinus sp. | reverse complement strand
GATAATGAAAAAGATTTTCACAATAATTACAACTGGATTTATGATTATGGCTTTCTCCAACGCCGCTTTTGCATCAACAGCAGTTTCCCAAATGGCTACAACTAAGGGTGGTCAAGCTGTCGCACAATGTGCACAAAAAATGGATAAAGGCGTATCTCAGTGTGCTCAGATACCGAATTGCAATGAATTAAGCATGAATTAAGCATGAATAATGATTTGATTACCAAATAAACCAATACCAACTTAAGGTCCATTGGCTGTAAACTCTATCTTCTGCCTTTATTAAGCCGTTGAACGCAATAAAGGCATTGAGGCAGCCCTTGGGTCTTTTCTTTTAAGTCATTTTCACAATGTAAAACTTTTGATATTCTCCTTGATAGCGTATTATTTAATCGTCCCATGAAGACTTCTATGAATTTACAGGCTTGAAGAAATGATTAAAGGCTCAGACCCATATTTATGGTCTGAGCCTTTAATATTCTAAGCTCGGGTATGCCACGAACAAGGATTTATCTTCTCATAGATCCCATCATAGTCTTGTCGCTTGATTGTTGGACTGACTGCTGAGAAGATTTGGAATTGTCCTGGTGGTTCATTTCAGCCATTTCTTGTATGTGTTGGGAATCACTCATCTGGTCATGCATTTGAGAGTTCATCGGCATAGTCTGCATCTGAGTATTTACTGGCATATCTTGCATCTGAGTATTCGCTGGCATGTTTTCCATCTGATCAGTCATGGACACGTTAGAATTCCTCATTTGATCGGAGATATCCGTTTTATCTGGAACTATTTGAGCAGGCTGATCGGTTTCGACTTGCTCAACTTCTGTGCTTGTGACATCCTTGTTATCCATATAGGTTTGAGTATTTGGAGTCATTGGTTGCATGTTCGAGGTATCGTTATCACTTGTTGCAGCGGTTACGATCCCTGCCACTCCCAGTACCATAGCCATTGATAATGAAACCATTAAAGCTCTCTTTTTCATAATTCATTCAATCCTTTCAAACTAAGTTTTTTAAGTGTTTGCTTTGTCGATCTAATACAGAACCAATTTAAATTTAAAGTCTGACTGTCACCTCCTGTGTCGCCAAAGTATTCGTACACCTGTTGAGATATCGAGGGGTAGGTTAAGAAATTCTTTGACAACCTTTTTTTCACCGGGTACCCCCCAAATTTCAGTTACATATACGAAGTTAATCTATTAAGTGGAGGGGTTGAAGTGCCAGAAGTAACGATTCAGCAAACTTTACTACGAGCCCAAAAAGGAAACGAACTGTCTAGAGAAGAGTTTATACAAAATCACAAACCATTTATCATCAAGATCAGCTCCACCCTCTGTAAACGCTATCTCACCTGGGGACATGATGAGGAGCTAAGCATCGCCTTAGTTGCTTTTAATGAAGCGATCGACAGTTTTAAACCTGACGATCGGGCGTCTTTCTATGGTTTTGCTAAAACGGTGATTACTAGACGGTTGATAGACTACTTTCGTAAAGAGTCTAAACATCAAGTGCTCTCGCTTACCCCGTTGGAGCCTGACAAAGAGGATCTCTATGATTATGAATCAGCCTCCTCGTTTAAAAACTATAAAGAGGAAGAACAAAAAAGTGATTTTGCTGAAACGGTGAAAAACTATACCACCCTACTAGCCGAGTATGGGATAATATTTGAAGACTTAGTTGAAGTTTCCCCGAAACATAAGGACAGTAAGGCAACTCTCTGGAGAGTCGCCCAAGAACTTTGTAAACACTCAGATTTATTAAAACACCTTACTAAAACAAGGCTTTTACCTCTTAAAGAGTTAGAACTCCTTACCGGCGTGAAGCGAAAGGTTCTAGAAAGAGGTAGAAAATATCTCATCGCAACAGCTCTAATCCTATCAGACCCAGAATTCGAGTCTTTGAAAGGTTTTACACAGATAGACTCTATCGTCCAAGAGAGGGGTTAGCTTTATGAAAAAGACATCAGGCATTGTCATGAAGACATCAAAAAAAGTCACCATTCTGTACACTGAAAGCGGTGACTATCTAGAAATTAAAACGCCGAAGGGCACTCCTACTCTCGGACAGGTACTTGAAATCGAGCTACCTGAGCCTAAACCTTTAAGACATCGACTCCTCAGATTTGCTTCTGTAGCTGCAATCCTGCTACTCGCCTTGTCTCTAAGTGTTTTCAACTTTATCTCAGGCCCTAATACGGCAGTCGCTGCTGTTGTGATCGATATGGACTCTAGCATGGAACTATTAATTAACCGTGATGCTAAAGTTCTGAAGGCAATTGATGTAACGCAAAGGTCCGGAGATTCACCAGCCAATCAACAACTTCAAGGGATGGACCTCTATACTGCTGTAGACTTGATTATCGATAAAGCGCATCAACAAGGCGTCTTTAAACAAGCTGACCGCCTGATCCTTACGAGTATTATTCCGATGGATAACCAACCAGTCTATGTTATCGATCAGGGTAAACTCCGAGAATCCATCGAGCGCCATATGCTTAATGAAAACATCTCTGCTAACATGATGGTTATTATGGCAGATGAAACTACCCGTAACGCAGCTCAAAGCCTTGGTATGAGTGTCAATCATTATCAGATTTACAAGCGGATTCAGGAAAAGGGAATGGTTGTCACTACGGATGGTTCTAATTCGAAGGATACCCATCGTATGTTGGCCGAGGCAAATACGACCTTAATGTCACTGTTCCCTAAAGAAAGCATGACTATATCCCCCCCAAACGGGATGCATGAAGAAAAGCCCAACTCAATGGGTAATGCAATGACGGGTGAAAGTACGCAGCCCACAGATTCCTCCGAGTCTGGAGCAAATCAATCCTTACCTAATAAAGCTGATGAGTCAACATCTTCTGGATACACTATGCCTGGCAGTCAACATGAGAGCGGGACTCCGTCAGAATCTCCGCCAACGCCCATGCAAGGTTACTTAGAAAGTTCAGAAGGCTCGGGAGAACACCCAATGATGCGTTAAAGTACGGATGCCAATCAAGAACACAACAAGTAGGGCAGTGTCTTCCGTTCTGGAGACACTGCCCTTGCTTTATAGTACGGGAGATAACCAGAAGAGGATGCCTCTTGTGAGATCCCATTACTTAGGCAATTTCTCAGTGGATCTTCAGTTTCTGACCGATATAAATCAGATTAGGGTTCTTTATCGAAGGATTCATGTGAACTAAATGCTGAATGGAAGTGTGGTGATGATGAGCTATTTTCCAAAGGGTTTCCCCTCGCTTTACTGTATGAAACATCATTTGCATGGTCAGCACTCCTTTTACTAATTTTATCCATAATACTCTTGGCAGTATTAGGAAGTGCACGGTCATGAAAATGTCTTTGATACTTTTTGTATAACGAGTTTCCTTAGTTGCACGTTTACATATGCAAAAAATACTTAAGAAAAAACTGTGGGATTTCCCTCACCTTAGTGTGGGAAATCCCACACTATTTTAGCAAAGACCTATTAATTACCTCTCGTAAGGAGCCAATATTTCCAAATGAAATACCTTTAATAGAGTTCCGAGCTCCGAGTTTCCTAGTTCCTTTGCCTAATTCTTAGTTCGAACCACGATCCTCGAATATCGCACCTCGAACTTGGCACAGCTTTTGCAATTACCGTAACCGTATAATAAATTTATATAACTTGTAACAAAAGAAAGATGGAGGTAATAACAATGAAAAAGATTTACACAATGCTTACAACTGGTTTTATGATTTTGGCTTTCTCCAACGCCGCTTTGGCATCAACAGCAGTATCCCAAATGGCTACAAATATGAGTGGTCAAGCTGTCGCAAAATGTGCTCAACTAATGGATAAAGGCGTATCTGAGTGTGCTCAAATGCCAATTTGCAATGAATTAAAAATGAATAATGATTTGATGACCAATTAACTAATTATAATTCTTCTACTTCTAGAAATGACGAAAAGGCTCAGACCATTAATAAGGGTCTGAGCCTTTCTAATACTAAATTCTGGGTATACTTATTTCCTTGAATTTGTCTTCCCATTAGTTCCATAATATTAGATTTTTGCTAGAGCGCCGTCTTCTATAGGGGAGGTGCAACAAGCGTTACTTATCAACCACGGTTGTAATACAAACCCTTGATACAGAAACTTATAACAACTTATAGAAGTGCAATATGAATACAATTTTTTTGAAAAAGTAATATACTGCGTGAGATAATAAAGTTTCTTATCAGGTACCGCAAAAGGTTCTGTAAGGTTGGGTTGAGAGCGTAGGCGGTGAGCAGTAGTCAGCCTGTTCGGGGGAGTGCGCGTAGGGTCTTGAAAGAACGTCAAGCAGCCGCTCCATCACGCTGTAGTCTCCTTGTTTCATTGCGGCTTCAAGTGCCGCTTCTACCTGGTAATTGCGAGGGATTAGCGCAGGATTGGAGTTCCTCATCAACTGAAGCGAGGAGGCTTTCTGTTCCTGCTGCCTGCCTAGTCTCGCCAGCCACAGTTCCTGCCACTGAGCAAATTCTTTGCTACCATACAGGACCGTATCCTCCGGCGTATCAGACGTTAATGCTCTGAAGGTATTGGTGTAATCCGCACGATACTTCTGCATCATACTGAGCAGACCTTCAATAAGTGATTCATCCTGTATCTCTTCGTTAAATAATCCCAGTTTTGCTCTCATTCCCGTGAGCCATTGACCGTGATACAGCTCAGTAAACTCTGAAATCGCATCCTGGCCCAGTTTGGTAGCCTGCTCCTGATCGTCATGCAGCAACGGCAAGAGAGTTTCAGCAAATCGAGCCAAATTCCAGCCGGCAATTGGCGGCTGATTGGCATAGGCATAGCGGCCATTAACGTCAATCGAACTAAATACCGTAGCCGGGTCATAGACATCCATGAAGGCGCAAGGACCGTAATCAATGGTTTCTCCACTAAGTGCCATGTTGTCGGTGTTCATCACCCCATGAATAAAGCCAACCAGTTGCCATTTCGCAATCAGCACGGCCTGACGCTTGATCACTTCCCGAAGTAGCCGAAGATAGCGGTTCTCATCAGTAGTAACCACTGAAAAATGTCGTTGCAAGGTATAATCAGCCAGAGCCCGAAGCTCCTCAACAGTGCCCCATTCAGAAACGTATACAAAGGTGCCGACGCGCAGATGACTAGCCGCCACACGGGTCAGAATTGCACCAGGCAAAGCGGTTTCGCGGATCACGAGCTCACCGGTTGTCACCACCGCTAGGCTGCGAGTGGTAGCAATTCCTAGCGCATGCATTGCTTCGCTGATGATGTATTCGCGCAGCATCGGTCCAAGAGCCGCTCGACCATCGCCCCGACGGGAGTATGGCGTTCGCCCTGAACCCTTGAGCTGAATATCAACCCGCTCACCTAAGGGAGTGATCTGCTCGCCAAGCAGCAGAGCCCGACCGTCCCCTAACAAGGCTAAATGCCCGAATTGATGCCCCGCGTAAGCTTGAGCAAGAGGCAAAGCGCCTTCAGGAATCTGGTTGCCAGCCAGCACCTCTACGCCCTCTTTACTTTGTAGGGCCTGAGCGTTCAACCCCAGAGATTTTGCTAACGGATCATTGAAAAAAATCAACTTCGGTGAGCGTACAGCAGTAGGGTTGAGTCTGGCAAACAATGATTTCGGCAGACGGGCATAACTGTTGTCTAAGTTCCAGCCTGTTTCATTAATTGCTTTTTCGTTCGTCATCGTATCTCCTTTTCTTTTCTCCTTTTGTCTTTTGTAGCCTAATTTTTTTCCCTTTTAGTGTCTTCTTCTGCCAATTTATTATACCCTGTTCAAACACTGATGTTGCACCCTCACCGCCATTACTAATCACCTATTGCACCATGGAATACTAATAATACAGCCGGGAAACTATGATGTTTCCCGGCTGTAAAGTTCACGTGGCTTATTCTGCTGCTACTTTTGCAATTCTTCCAAAAGCAATTCGAATTCTTTAATATAACAAGTAGAAATTCTTTCGGCTATTTCCACCGCTAGCTCTTCCTTATACATGTGTGAAGTCATATTTCTGTCATTCAACATAAGTAGCCAGTTTTTTTCATTACTAAGAAGTTTTTGAGCATATGCCTCTTTAATCACTGCTTTTGGCGAATTAATATCTATTAATCCAGCATCTTCCAGGAACACCTTAGTGGTTTTCCATGCAAGCTCATAGGTGAACTCAAATCTCTGAATAACCCCATCACGGACTACATCGCTAACACCTGGTTTATTAAACTCTTTATCTGCTTCTTTAAGCCTTTGTAATGCATTATTAAAATTACTGAGTTTTGTTTTCAACTTACTCATAGATAATTACACCGTCCCTCTTAATACTTTCCATCAGTTCATCGGTAAAGTTTTCTTGGACAAATGTTATATCAATTTTTTTTAGGGTCTCAATTTCATCAACATCATCACGAAGACGGGCTTTATCTAAAGGAGACAAATGGTTTTCAAAAATTGCAATATCATAATCACTCACCAGTGAATGATCCCCTCTTGCACGTGAACCAAAGAGAACAGTTTTATCAACTTTGTATTGAAGGGAAATCTCTTTTATTCGTTCTAGAACACTATCCATTTTTCACGACTCCAGTTCATAAATATTTCGAAAAGCCTACAGCAGCTCTGAAATTCCCCCAATTATTGGTATTCTTAGCATAACATGCAGGACTGTTATTTGTCCATGTTCATTATTAATTCTTACATACTTAGGAGTTACCACCAAAACAGTTAGAGCGTTCTTGGACACCCTAAACTTCAGCACATGTCTACTCGAATTTTTAAACAAGCATGAACTTGTTTATCTTCTTTTAAAATAGTGGATCGTAAAACCTTCTTCAAGATATAGCCAAAATATATTATATTTCTTTCCTTTTATCATCCCTTCATTATTAACTAATTCATCCGACATTTTAGCGTCATCCAGTTTACAATGAGAACAGATTGTTCGATTAGCACAAATCGAAAGATGGCATCTTTCTCCTAATGTAACACCCTCTTCGCGCGCTGTACCATTGGCAGCTATTATTAATCGTTGATTATTGATTAGATAAGTAGGCTCGGTATAAGATCCGATAATTTTTATAAACGACTTTATATCTCTTTTTTTCTGCGGGTCCAAATTAACTTTTCCGTGTTTCACTTGTCTAATCTTAACTTGGTTTAAACCATAAATAATACTTTTTTCTACGTCGCGAGGAGTTTCTAAAAACTTTAATCCATATTCATATATTCCTTGCTTTTCGGTTTTACGAACGATAATTGCTAAGACCTCGTATATAACATTTTCAAATTTGAAAGCGATCCTTAAAACAAAGTTGAGTTCAATTGGCAAATTAAGCTTCATCTCTGTCCGCATTCCACCAGCACTCAAATCCAGTATTAAGATATTAATAATTTTTTTAAAATCTAACTTAGTATTATTAGCAGATATGATTTTAGCAGTTCCAACGATAGTTTGCACTAAATTAACTCTAAATTGCTTTCTCTTCTCCAGATTTTGGGTCTCCAAGGTTCATCGCTCCTTTTCCCAATAATCGAAAGGTTTTTCTAACAACTCTCCAAAAAGTTAGGTTCCATAAAAAAAGACAGGATACTTTTCAGTATAGCTGCCCTTTCTGTACTAATTAACAATAAACGGCAGCCTGACTATCATGGCAACATAATTGCTTTAGACTCATGGCTTTGCGTCTCCACCTTTCAGTGAATTTGCCTTTTTCAATTTATATATAAATCACTAATTGAACCCCAAAGATAGATAGCCTTTCTTTCTCAAGATTATTTTTCTCGTTTCCTAAGGATACCATAAAAGCAATGTCGAAATAACCAGAATCATGCATTCTTTCCGTTTATATGTAAATAATTATAATTTACTCATTATACACATTCCATATTTTATCGCTTAATACAACCATTTTGTCCTTCTACCGTGTTCAATAAAATTAAATGATAAGAAGGGATTTACCTATTGTTGGGTGAATGACTTATCTGATGCATATTATATTAGTAGATGCTACGATCTTCCTTGTACTAACCAATTTTAAGGAATTACATGATCAGTTGTCAGAGAAAAAGAAAGGCGGAATTTGCTAATGAGTGAAGATAAGAAATGCCCTATCTGCCCGAAATGCGAGAAGGAGTATAACCATACTGCGAATTCTAAGGATGAAATTAACATCTGCCCAGATTGCGAAAAGATGGAAGCACTAAGAGTTTACGCAAAGCACCTAGTCCAGGGGGGGAAAAGTAAAACGAGATCACCGCTATAAATCCCGTAATACTTTGCAGATATCTATTTCCATTGGATAATACAACCTATGTACGGCAACTAAAAAGGAATTTATTAGGTTGGTTCAATACCGACACAAAAACAGACCATCAAATGGTCTGTTTTGTATTGTATTGTATTACAAATAGCTTTATTACCATCAATATTATCTATCAATACTATGGAACCTTTTGATTTCTGCACCACCCATAAAGGCCCTAACATAAATCCTTACAATTGTTTTTGAATCCTCGTTAACTCCACTAGACATTGTTTTATTTGATATTAGGCCTCCTGAACCTTCACCTAGAAAGTCCATGCCACCTAATAATGCAGAGCCTTCACAATAAACTGCTAAGTCAGCAGGCACAATTACCTTAACTCCTCCCATTACAGCCGTTAAATCTAACACAGTCTCTCCTTCGGGAATGATAGCCTTCGTTAAATCAAGCTCAATGCCTCCCATAATAGCCCAGTAGGATTCGCTCTTTAAGTTCCATGTTGCAGTTTTGCCAAGTTCAATCCCACCCATGATTGCCATGTGATTCTTACCTTTTATGTTGTGATGATTGCTTCCTTTTAAAAGACTAATACCCACCAATATAATAATTACAGGCCAAAACAGCTTCCACAAAAAGGACAAATCCGCTGAGTATACACCCATATTGCGCAGTATCAAAAGTGAACCGATCGTTACTAATACAAGGCCACTCATCAAATCTCCTGTACTAATCTTACGACCACTTACGCCATGCTTACTCGATTGTCTAAAGGGGGCTGTAAGCTGCCCAATCCCCCAGAGGATCAAAACCAAAGGCCAATAGGTTCCTATTAAGTGTCCAAGATCAACATTTGCTAGACCAAAATTGTTTAAGAATAAAATAAACCCAACAACAATCACTAAAAACCCTAAAAATAAATGAGACATTTTTACTCCTCCCCCTCATTCCACGATCCATTATTCGCTCGTTAATGTGATCTTTGTTTTTCTAGTTCAATTGACGGGCTAAATGAACTTACACTCACAGAATAGCACCTTTATTTCTTTTAATAAACTTAAAAAAATAAAAGTGCTAAATACTTGTTTCTTATTTCATATTAGACATATTTTTCTCTCGATAGAGTTTTCAAACTAGTTAAGAGATCTAAGTTCGGGAGAACTACTAAGCTCAGTTTAAATGATGCTTGAGTTAATGCCGTGGAGCCCATAACATGATTGAGACACCCACCATACATACTGCTGCACCTATCCAATCGTACGTATCGGGAATTTTCTTATCGATTCCCCACCCCCATAAAATGGCCAAGATGATGAAAACCCCGCCATAAGCGGCGTAAGTTCTACCAAAGCTTGGGAAGCTTTGCAGCGTTGGTATGATACCGTAAAGAACGAGGATTAATCCCCCTATAACTCCATACCATAAGGGTCGTGCTTCCCTAAGCCAAAGCCATACCAAATAACCGCCTCCTATTTCGGCTAAACCAGCGAGGATAAATAGGAAAATTGCATTGACCATATAAAAATTTCCTCCTTTTATCACGCTTTAAAATATAATTGATAACAATTATTTCATTATACATTATAGAATTATGAATTAGCAAAGCCGTCAGAGACGCGTTTTCCATCACAAATAATACAGCCGCTGGCGCGCGCTCAGTCCTACGGAATGAATAGAGTATTTCACAAACTTAAGTACCGATATCAAGGTCGACTGATTAATAACTGCCATATCGCTGGATCCTTCGAAGACATGAATCTTTGGGTTCTATAGGAGAGAGTGCTAATACAAGTTCAATGACTAAGGCTAGATAATTCATACAATTGTGAATTACCTAGCCTTAGTTGTCATATTGCAGCAGCTATTCTTTGACACCAACCAAATCAAACGAGCGCGACGAGTTCCCACGACTTAGTGCTAGATTAAGGCAATAGTTCAATACTAATCCATATTTTTAAGATTTCTGTCAGGATTAATTTGTGGACTCTTAATTTAAATTCCTTGTCGTCTATCTTCAAAATCCTTTTATCCACTACTTCTACAATTAGATCAGGATCAATTTTTTTTACTTCTTTGCCTAGTAATGTACTATATTTATCTTTAATAGTTTTTACAATATATATTTTGTCGATTTCATCTCCATCAAAAATTAGTAGCACTTCAATACCCTTAATTATCAGACTCCTTGTATTAATATTTTTCTCAAACTTTTCAAGTACTGAATTTTTATCTTGTATAGTGTTCTCAAGATAGGCAATTCTTTTATAGAATTGATCCATTCTATAACTTACCAAAATATTAAAAGCTACTGTGCCAATTAGTATTCCAATGATTATTCCTGCCACAAAACAGGTCCTTGGTTTTAAACCTTTCTTTTTCAGTTGGTTCATTCGCTACACCTTTGAATTAATTTAATAACCTTATATCCCGTGTTTGCCCCTAAAAGAGCAGTCAGAACGTAGATCGCCTGCTTTACAATCGATTTAATTTCACCTTCAAACAAGCCTTTCTCTAAGGCAGCAAAAGAAGAAAACGTGCCGCCAAGTGTAACTGCCACAGCCCATATTTTGATAGAACTTGCTATGTCGAGCATGGCTTTAAGGGGTGGATCATTCGTTAGGACAGCTCCTATCCCACCAAAGATACTCGCTCCAACTACAACTCCAAAAGAAATTAAGAAATTATTTATCATGCTATTCAAAAGAGCCAACAATATCAATCACCATACCTTAACCTATAAACACTTCTATTAAAAAGATATGATACCTATATAGCCTTTATGAGATCCATAATTAGTAAATCCAGGAACAGATATTAAATGATCTTTCCTGGATTCCAAACACTCGGCTCACTCTCAACTATCCAAATGAACATGAACCTCAACTACGGGCATATTTTCCTAACGGCTAGACCCATTGACACCGAGTCTGAATTATTAGGACATAAAAAACAGACCCGCCTAACTTCCGTTTAGACGAGCCTAATATAAATATGTTACTGCTCTACAAGGCAAGGTGTCTCCCTAAAGCTATTCGAGGATGCTCAGAATGTGTACAGGTTTGTCAAGGGCATATTTTTCATCTTGAGAAATACCGCCGATAAAGTAAGTATGCGAGCCCAAACAATGCTCCTATTGTTGCCCATTCAAGAAAACGCATTAATGCTAGAATTATTACTACCTCCTTTGACCTAAATAATAAACATAATATCAAGTTATTTCTTGATCGGCAACTCGAAATGCGCTCCATTTGGGAACCTATTGCTTCTTACACCTTATTTAAACCCTCTTTTCTGAGCCAAAACCACAAGCCACTTTAAGGGTTGTTTTATTTAAGGGTTCTTTGACTCTTGAATTTCAACAAACCAATCAATTAAACGCCGGGCTATACTTCCGCTGCCGGGTACCAACGGGAGTTGCTCGGCGGTAAACCACCCTGCATCCAAGATTTCTTTGTTATCTATAATTAGGTCTCCACTCTCATACTCAGCTGTAAAACCAACCATGAGAGAATCTGGAAAGGGCCAAGGCTGGCTGCCAAAATATTTAATGTTTTTGACTTTCAGGCCTACTTCTTCTTCCACTTCCCTTTGTACACACTCTTCAAAGGTTTCTCCTGGTTCCACAAAACCGGCTAAAACACTATAAAAGGCAGTTGAGAAACGACTCCCCCTGGCCAACAATAGTTCGCGTCCGCGAGTAATTGCCACGATAATCGCCGGAGAAATCCGTGGATAATTAACAAACCCACAAGCAGGACAAAGCTTAGCCCTTTCATCTATCTTATTTCCCATC
>CAKMJS010000066.1 GCA_927405585.1 uncultured Desulfosporosinus sp. | reverse complement strand
CCAAGCTGGATGGCAGCATCGCCTTGGAAAGACAGATGAAGCTATTCTTACTTGGGTGAGTTTATTAAGTCGCGATTCAGCAAAGGCACATTATAGAATAGTACGTTGTTTGATCGAAGCTCAAGCTTATCAAGAAGCAAGAGATTATTTGGAACTTCAGGAAAGTAAACAAAATGAAGAATCAGCTGAGATAAATTACCTTTTGGCACGGTGTTATATCGGTCAAGCACTTATTCCGCAGGCCAAGAAGAAAATTGAGCAGGCAATTCACTTAAAGCCTGAACAATCCATATACTGGGACTTGCTGGCGGATTGTTTACTTGAACTCGGAGAGTGGCGTGAAGCGGTCCAGGCACTGGGTAATTCATTGCGTGCTGCACCTAAAAATGCAGAAACAAATTATCGTTTAGGAATTATTTACGCATTTCATGAGGAATACTTGGAAGCATTAAGGTGTTTTAAAGGATGTTGTCAAGTTAAACCACACAACTCTCTGTTTTGGGAAATGAAGGCTGAGATGCATTTGATGCTCGAACAGTTGACGGACGCTTGTATAAGTTTTGAAAATACGCTTCGTTATGGGGGAACGCCGGATATAGCGTCCCGATTAGCATACTGTTATATCCAAAATAATCAGATCAAAAAAGGAATTAAGTATTATAAACTGACGCTAAAATATGAACCTGATCACTACGATTCATTAAGCAATCTGGCAGCAGTCTATCAAAACCAAGGTCGTTCTCAAGAAGCAATTAATCTATTAGAACGCGCAAAAATTATTTATCCCAAGGATCCTATCCTACTTAATAACTACGCCTTTACGTTGGTTCATCAGGGTCGCACTAGAAAAGCAGCAGAGTATTATCGTGAGGCTTTAGAACTAAAACCCAATCATCCAATCATTTTATATAATTTATGTGTCTGCCTCACACGTAAAGGAAATTGGCAAGAAGGGATTGTTTTACTTAACTTGCTTATTGAAATAGATCCACACCATTCAGCAGGGTGGGCTCTACTTGGAAATATTTATGATCAAATTGATCAATATGATACAGCAATTGACTGTTTTAATAAGGCTTTAAAGTTAGCTTGACGGAGAAGGGAGAAACCCTTCTCTTTTTTATTCCTTTTCTCTAAGTCGCAGAATTATTGATATTTCATTTTCTTTTGTAGATAATAATGTTAAAATAGAGTGTAATATGTCAAATAAGGAGCGAAAAATGTTTCAGGTATGTGTTCAAGCGCATTTCGATGCTGCTCATTTTATTCGGAATTATGACGGAAACTGTGCACAATTGCATGGTCACCGTTGGGATGTAATAGTCTGTATCGAAGGCAGAAAATTAGATCATTTAGGGATGTTAATAGATTTCAAGGAAGTTAAGCAGATTATTCGAGAAAAATTAAAATTAATGGATCATAGTTTATTAAATGACATACCTTCATTTGGTTTAAATGGGGTTAATCCAACAGCTGAGAACTTAGCACAAGTTATATTTAGTGAGCTTAAAAAGGACTTGGTCCTTACGGAAAAGCGCTTAGCATGGGTTCAGATCAACGAATCTCCTGATGCATGGGCTATTTTTAAGGAGGACTGATGAATGGTCATGAAATACATCGTACTCGACAAACCTATGAACTATAATGGAAGCCAACTCCAATCCTTGTTTGCCTATAAAAATTTTGGGCTTATGGGTGATAGCATAAGTATCTTTCGGGGCTCATGCCGTGTAGAACAAAACGAGATGGTGGATATGGAGGATGTCTTAGCCCGGGACTGGATCTACAGCGAAGACATGCTACACTTTATTGTGGAACATTTCGAAATGGATTTAGAGAAGACTATTATAAGGCAACGTTTACTCATTTCTACAATTAAGGAAGAACTTGAGAAGCTTGGAGTTACAACTCTGAAGCGGAGTGGAGATGATCTCTATGAAGGGAACAATAAACTTTCTGTGAGTATCAGTACTCTTTCCCCGGTATCCACCCTGATTCATTGTGGCCTTAATGTATCGAACCAGAATACCCCGATTCCCACCATTGGCTTAGAGAATCTTCATATACAGGATATTTTATCGTTCGGAGAGAGCGTTGCTAAACATTATTGTGATGAAGTGCATTCTATACGTCTCGCCCGATGTAAAGTTCGAGGGGTTCAATAATGTTAAAGCTGCCAGTCTCAGAGATATTTTCATCGATTCAAGGAGAAGGTCCATACGTGGGGGTTCGACAACTATTTCTGCGATTACCAAAGTGTAACTTAACATGTCCCTATTGTGATACAGAGACTAAGATACCTAAACAGTTTCGGGTTGAGAAGGTACCGGGGACACGGATTTTCAGCAAAATAGACAATGCTTTACCTCTCGATAAGTTGCTTGACCTGCTACTGACTTATGATTTTTCAATCCATCATTCGCTGAGTGTCACAGGTGGAGAGCCCCTTCTTTGGGCGGACGAATTGCTAGTGCTGTTGCCCTTTATAAAGGAGAATGGTTTAAAGATATACCTTGAGACCAATGGAACGTTGCCAGATCAACTTCTACAATTACTATCGCTGGTTGACGTTGTCAGTATGGACATTAAGTTGCCTTTTGATAGTAAGAATTTTTGGGATGTTCATGAAACCTTTTTGCGATACAGTAATCAAAAAGAAGTATTTGTTAAAATAGTTGTTCATCAAGATACACCCCTGAAAGACCTTCAATATGCTAGGGATTTAATTGCTAGGGTTGACCCGTCGATTCTAACGATTCTTCAGCCTGTGACTCCATCGCAAGGCATTCTGACACCCAAACCAAAGCAACTCTTAGAATGGCAAAGCCTTTTACTTGAGAAACTCATTAATGTTCGAGTCATTCCACAAACACATGTTTTTATAGGACAATTATAATAATTGAAATTTATTATTTGAGGACCATTGTAAAGGAGAAAGAGATTATGGAGATGGATTTAGAAAAGATTGAGCAAGCAGTTTATATGATTTTGGAGGCTATTGGAGAGGACCCTGACCGTGAAGGGTTAAGGGATACACCGAAACGAGTCGCCAGAATGTATGCAGAAATTTTTACAGGGTTACATGATGACCCAAGTCGCCATTTGAAAGTGCAATTTTCTGAGGTTCATGAAGAAATGGTCATTGTTAAGGATATCCCAGTTTATTCTATGTGTGAACATCATTTGGTACCCTTTTATGGAAAAGCGCATGTTGCCTATATCCCGCGTAAAGGAAAAATATCCGGTTTGTCAAAATTCGCTCGTGTAGTTGAGGGTTTTGCTCGAAGACCACAGCTTCAGGAACGCTTGACGTCCCAAATAGCCGATGCAATAATGGGAGAACTTGCTCCATTAGGTGTTTTGGTCGTTATTGAAGCAGAGCATATGTGTATGACTATGCGAGGGGTCAAGAAAGCAGGATCCCAAACATTGACCTCAGCAGTACGTGGTATTTTCAAAACAAATCCCATAACAAGATCCGAAGCTTTTTCACTGATTCAAGGACATAGACGTTAAGAAAGAGGAGATCACATTGGATGATCAACCAACAAATCCGTCTGATCGACAAGGGAAATTAGAGCTTATAGCGACACAACGGATTGGCATAAATGGCGAACTTTATAAGGTTGTTGATTTTCTCAATAAGAATCTAAAAGACTATCGCCTAATGTTTGGTTTGACAAAAAGAGAAGATAAAATGGTCATTTCAATTTACGAAGTCGAGTGATTGGGGGAAAAGAATGCATATTCTACTGACCAACGATGATGGTTATAATGCACTTGGGATACAAACGTTATATCATACCCTTAGATCGCATACAAACCATGATATTAGCATAGTTGCCCCTGAAGGTCAGCGTTCAGCCACAGGTCATTCTATAACTTTATTTCAGCCACTCTTTCTAACAGAACACAATTTTGACGGACAGCAGAAGGGGTACGCCATAAGTGGTACCCCTTCTGATTGTGTAAAGCTAGCAATACAAGGGGGGATAGTTTCCAGACCCGATCTAGTTATATCTGGAATAAATCTCGGACCCAACTTAGGAACGGATGTATTTTATTCGGGTACGGTTTCAGCGGCCATGGAAGGGGTATTACTCGGAGTCCCTGCAATTGCGGTATCTCTAGCGAGCTATGAGTTTATGAATTTTGAACCAGCTGCAACTTATCTGTCTGAGCAATTAGATTATATTGTCCAGCATAATCAAACCGGTTTAATGAATATAAATATTCCAGGAAAGCCTCTATCTGAGTGGCGTGGAGTGAGAGTAACTCGACTGGGTAAAGCTGTTTATGAAAATGTTTTTGAACGACGGGTTGACCCTCATGGAAGATCGTATTATTGGCAGTGTGGAAATTTAACCCAAGACCTGGAGATTGATACTGATCTCAAAGCGATACAGGAGGACTATGTTTCCATTACTCCCATGCATAGTGATTTAACGGATTTCGCATGTGTAAAATCCTGGCAAACTATTTTTGATAAAAAATGATAAAAGGAGTACAGAATGTCTGTACTCCTTTATGTTGATTTACAGGGAAGTCTCATTTAGGGAATCCTTCGCTCTACGTATCATGCTTTTGACCATGCTGCCTCCGATTCGTCCCCCTACATGTCCACATTCACGTGAAGTCATGTTTTCCCATCCTTCACTTTTGATTTTTGAGCTCAAACCTAATTCATCTGCAACTTCCCATTTGAATTGCTCCAATACTGAACGGGGTAATATACCACTATTATTGTTATTCCGACTCATCTGATACATCTCCTCCCATTTCTTTTCGCAAAATTATTTCGGGACAATTGTAGTATTTGCAGATTGTCGGTTGTTTATAGTACTCAAATTTTGGATAGACTATGTTCTTTTATTAACGGAGGATTGTTATACATGATCATAGGTACTTTTGTATTTTATTTCGTACTTTTTATTGTTGTTTTTTCTTATCCAGGCTTAAGAAACAAACAAAAATCAAATATGCTAGTTAAGTTTTTGGCAATACCCGCACTTTTTGGTGTTATTATGGTCTTTTTGTCCGTGATCAAGGTCTACTTTGTTTATAAACTATTGGCCTTAGTGTTTATTTTAGTGACGGGTCTTTTATCATATTGGCAATGGGGGGAACAAATTCGCCGTTGGTGGTATTAATACTAACGCGGAAGGTATTTTCCAACCCAAGGAAGTCGTTTTAAATCTGCTAAGGTGATCCCACCGTTGAAAAATAAGGTCATACCATATACTGTAATTCCAATTGAAAATTCAGTGAGGTACCCTAAAATTTGTCCACCAAAAATGGGATCGAGAAAATGAAAAATTAAGACCATGCCGATTCCCCCACTGACAGGTTGGAGGAGAAATCTTTGCAAGTCTAAGGGCATTCCGGTATAGCGTGTAATAGCGATGAGATTTAAAACTGCCATAACAACAAACCCAATGACATAAGCTAATGCCGTTCCTCGTAGACCCCATTGAGGAAGGCCAGTAAGATAGACTAATACTGGAATACGTATGACAGCCGCAATGATGGAATGGAGGACTGGAAGATGAACTTTTCCTAGACCTTGGAGAATTCCCGTTGTGGTTTGTTGTATATACGAAAAGATGCCCCCTAAGGCTAAGATACGTAAAATGGGCGTAATTTCTGTACTCTTGAAAAACGATGTGAGTGGACGGGAAAAATAGAATAAGATAATAAGGCATGGAATGCCAATTAAGATCGTTAAGCGAATGGCCTCAGCACTTCGGGCTCGGACGACATGTAGTTGTCGTCGAGCCGCTGCTTCAGAGATGGCAGGAACTAGTGAAGTTGCCAAGGCAAAGGTGAAAACACTTGGGAAGGTGAGTAAAGTAAAGGCTGCACCCCCAAGTTGTCCGAATAAGGTTGTCGCTTCCCGAGCCGCGTATCCTGCTACCTGAAGGCGTAGGGGAATGAGTACGGCATCCAAGGCCGATAACCCTGTGGAAAACAGCCTACCGACTGTTACAGGCGATGCTAGGTGCCATAATTTGATTAAGATGGCTCGTGAAGAATAACTAGGTTCGTGATTTTCTGCTTTAGATTGAGGCTTAACACGTTGATACTGAATGGCAATGACCAATAAACCGCCCATCTCACCAGCTAACATGCCTAAGGCTAATCCTGCTGCAGCCCATTCTACGCCAGCATTGAGGAGCCGAAGCGCAGCAGTGTAGCCTACAGCGACTCGGATGAGTTGTTCACAGATTTGGCTTATAGCCGTCGGGACCATATTTTGTAAGCCTTGAAAATATCCCCGAAATACTGAAGATATGGAAACAATAAAAATTGCCGGTGTGCAAATCTTAAAAATAATTAGTACCCTGGGATCAGGGAAAATTCGAAGAGTTAAGAAAGGAGTAAGGAAATATAGGATGGTTGATACGACGGAACCGGAAATTAATAAAAGCCAAAACGCTAAGAGGAAGATGGCTTGTGCTTGAGCTGTACGTCCAAGGGAAACCTCTTCTGAAACCATTTTAGCAATGGCGAGGGGAATGCCGGCAGTCGTTAAGACAAGGGCCAACATGTAGATTGGAAAGACCATGTTAAATAGACCATAAGCTTCACTGCCAATATTATTCATAATTAAATATTGGTAAGCGAAGCCCATCACACGGTTCACTAAATTGGCTCCCAATAGTATGGTCGCTCCGTAGACAAAGGTCCTTCTTGGCATGTTACCCTCCATAAGATAAGGCTTGAAACAAGCCATGTTTACTAAACCTATGCTTATGGAAAATAAGAAATGCTTATAAATTTTTAACGCAAGCACTAAAGTTTAAAGGATTTTAACAAATCAATAGAGAAAGACTTTTCATGCAAGAATATAACACCATAATTCGGGCATTCTACCTCCGAGGAGCGGAAGATGGTGTGGATTTTGCTTAAAAATGCCAAAATATATACTTCGCATTACAAGTACATGATGTTTGGTCATTAGGGAAATGCATGGTAAGAAACAAACAGCCAAAGGTATGGGGAACTTACGAAAAGCGAGTTAATTTTTTCGAAAACGAGAATACTTAAACAGATTTGTTCAATAAACTGAGACTAACGTGTATCTTCTGACAAAGAAACTCCGGTAAATACTGTTGCAAGTAAAAAGGCATGCGTCCTTTTTCTTATATAACATATTAAGGAGGAGATCGTCTTGAAGACCTATGACACAAAACATCTTCGCAACGTCTGTCTGGTAGGGCATGGTGGAGCAGGAAAGACTTCCTTAGCGGAAACCTTTCTTTTCAATTCGGGTGTGACCAATCGAATTGGCAAAATTACTGAGGGGAACACCGTCTCGGACTTTTTACCCGAAGAAGTGAAACACAAAGTGTCGATTAGTACGAGTCTTATTCCGATTGAGTGGCAAGAGGTTAAAATCAATGTCCTTGATACCCCAGGATACTTAGACTTTTTTGGGGAAGTTAAGAGTGCCTTGCGCGTCGCCGAGTGCGGCGTTTTGGTGCTTTGTGGCGTGGCAGGTCTTGAAGTTCAGGCAGAAATCACCTTAAACGTGATGGAACATCAGAAGTTACCTAAAGTAATCTTTATTAATAAACTGGATCGTAAAAATGCCAATTTTAGTAAGGTCTTAGAACAGCTTAGAGATACTTACCCACTTGCGCGCTTTGTTCCTTTACAGCTACCAACCGGTCAAGAGGATAGTTTTCTGGGCGTGATTGATATTGTCAAGAATAAGCATTATGACTATGAAGCCAATGGGAGCGGTAAATTTTCGGTTAAAGAAGTTTCTGACGAGTACCAGTTAGAGATTGACCTTTTAAGAGAGCAGTTAGCCGAGTCAGTCGCCGAGGCGGATGACGAGGTCCTGACGAAATATCTTGAAGGGGAAAGGCTAACCGAAGAGGATTTAAAAACTGCTTTGCAACAGGCGTTAAAACAAAATCTTATTATCCCCGTACTCTGCGGATCAGCATACAGAAATATTGGGATTACTAATATCCTGGATTTTTTAGCTGATTTCGTTCCCACCCCTGAGATAGTCCCTGAGAAAGTGGCTTTAGTATTCAAAACACTAGCTGATCCTTACGTTGGTAAAATGTCGTTTTTCCGAGTTTATGGAGGTAAATTCAGTGCAGAAACTCTAGTCTATAATTCTAGTCGCGGGGTAGAGGAAAAAATTGGGCAACCATTTTATCTGCGTGGGAAAACACAAGAACCAGTTACTTCAGTATCCGCTGGAGATATTGCCGTTGTCGCCAAATTACAAGAAGTGAGAACTGGAGATACCTTATGCGCAAAAGAACATCAAATTATACTTCAAGGCATTGATTTTCCTATACCTACTTTATCAGTGGCGATTCAGGCAAAGACTAAAGGGGATGAGGATAAACTTAGCAGTGCGTTGGCACGTTTGTCAGAAGAAGATCCGACAATTAAGATTAGTAAGAATACTGAAACTAGAGAATTGCTTTTAACTGGATTAGGAGAAATGCACCTTGAAATTTATCTAGAGAAGCTGACCCGAAAGTTTGGAGTAGCAGTATCTATGAAAGTTCCGCGTGTACCCTATCGCGAGACAATTCGTAAAGCGGTTAAAGTGGAAGGGAAGCATAAGAAACAAACGGGTGGTCATGGTCAGTATGGCCATGTGTGGATTAATATAGAACCCTCTGAAGGTAAAGACTTTGAGTTTGCTGAGGCAATCTTCGGTGGATCAGTCCCTAAACAATATATTCCAGCTGTCGAAAAAGGCATTCGAGAGGCTATGGCAGAAGGAACTATGGTAGGTTATCCTGTGACGGATATTAAAGTAACGCTCTGCGACGGTTCTTATCATGCAGTTGATTCATCTGAAATGGCGTTTAAACTGGCAGCGATCATCGCCTTTCGTAAGGGGGTAGAGTTGGCAAAACCTACGTTACTCGAACCTGTTGTTGAAGTAGAAATTAAAGTTCCAGAAATTTTTATGGGTGATGTGATCGGGGATATCAATGGAAAACGCGGAAAAATGTTGGGTATGGTTGCTGACAGTGAAAACTACCAAATAATCCGCGCCCATGTACCCCAAGCTGAAATGATGCGCTATGCGATTGATTTGAGATCCTTAACTCAGGGGAGAGGCTCGTTTACGATGGAATTTCTCCAATACGAAGAAGTTCCGGGAAAACTCAGTGAATCATTGGTAAGTCAATTAAAATCTGCTCAAGGTCATTAAGTAAAGGATTCGTAAAGAATTTTATATAAATTTATTATGAGGATTATTCCCTATGTCTTAGGTGAATAATCCTCTTTTATCGGGTAACAAATCATCGATTTCGAGAAAAGTCCTAGATATGTTGCCTACTTTTATAAACTTTTTGAACAGGTTAGCATACATAATTAATAATAATATTCTTCACTCGATTGAAGTTTTTAAATAGAAATGATAGAATATGTTAGTATTAACTAACATGCCAGTCGTAAGGCATGTTTTACTTGGGAGACGAATATGTGTAATTTAAACACTGAAGACAAAATTTTAAATGCTTCCATTGTTTTGTTTTCGCAAAAAGGCTATAGCGCAGTAACCACCAAGGAAATTGCAAAAAAAGCAGGCTTAAGCGAAATGACACTCTTTAGACATTTTGAAAGCAAGCAAAATTTGTTCGAAAAAGCATTTGATAAATTTGTCATCTCGCCTAAATTGATAGGTCTTTTTGAGGGGTTAGAAGGGGATTTAGAAAGAGATCTGATTAAGATATGTACTTCCTATCAAGAAACCTTGCTTCAGAATAAAAAGATTATTCTAATGCATTTTAAGAATGAAGAATTAAATCCAGAATTTGATGCCTTATTATTTAAAATTCCTAATGAATTGAAAAGACTATTAAGCCACTATTTTGAAACAATGAGAGAACGAGGGGTCATAAAGGAGAATCCAGAGGAGTTGGCCACCAGCGTTTTAGCGACTAATTTTGGTTTGTTTATTACTTTTTTGGTTATGAATAAGCTAACATTTGAAACCGACATTCAGGCATGTATTTCTAGTTATGTTAAAATATTCGCAAGAGGAGTAACCCACTCAGTATGATGGGTTGACGTGTGGTTTATCAAATGCACATTGTGGAGGAAGAAAATGACTAGAGTTTTAAATATCGGATTGGATGTTGGTTCAACAACTGTAAAGATAGTTGTTTTAGATCGACATAAAAACATTATCTATAAAAATTATTTGAGACATTTTTCAAATATTAAAAAAACAGTAGTGGTGATGCTTGACGATGTCAAATCATCTTTACAGGGGCACCTCGTTACTATGATGGTTACAGGATCTGGGGGGTATAATATATCCCAAAAGTTGGGTGTTCCTTTTATTCAAGAAGTGATTGCTTGCACTAACGCCATTAAAATAGTAATTCCGAACACGGATGCAGCGATCGAACTTGGTGGCGAAGACGCCAAGATAACCTTTTTTGGGGAAGCGATCGAACAAAGAATGAATGGAACTTGTGCCGGGGGCACGGGTGCCTTTATCGATCAGATGGCGTCATTGTTGCAAACCGATGCACCAGGGCTCAATGAACTTGCCAAAAACTATCGAAATATTTACCCTATTGCTTCTAGGTGTGGTGTGTTTGCCAAG
This sequence comes from uncultured Desulfosporosinus sp., assembly GCA_927405585.1. Taxonomy (GTDB): domain Bacteria; phylum Bacillota; class Desulfitobacteriia; order Desulfitobacteriales; family Desulfitobacteriaceae; genus Desulfosporosinus. The sequence continues at coordinate 21,619 of CAKMJS010000066.1, read as the reverse complement.
ACAGATGTACAACCCTTGCTGAATGAAGGGGCAGCCAAAGAGGATATTGCTGTGTCCGTTTTACAGGCTGTGGTTAATCAAACGATTAGTGGTCTAGCCCAAGGTCGCCCGATCAGAGGGAACATAGCATTTTTGGGAGGGCCATTGTATTTCATGTCTGAGCTAAGACAACGTTTTATTGAAACACTTAATTTAGGTGCTAAGCAAGTAATCTTTCCGGAGAACTCACACTATTTTGTAGCCATTGGCGCTGCCCTGTCCTCAAGAGAAAAGGCGATTATTTCAATAGAGAACTTATTTTATAAAGTCCCACTAATTCATACAATTAATAATGACGAGAGTGAAAAACTTGATATCTTATTTGCCAACGAAGAGGAGTATCACCGATTTAAGGATCGTCATGCCATGCATAAGGTCAGGAGACTAGACTTAGATAACTATGAAGGAAATGCTTATTTGGGTATCGATGCAGGATCAACAACCACTAAACTTGCGCTTGTCGATGACGCTGGAGGCTTACTGTATTCGTTTTACAGCAGTAATATGGGCAAACCGTTAGAATCGACCATAGAAGCCATAAAGCAAATGTCGGAGAAGCTAAACAAGAAAACTAGGGTAGTTAACTCAGCGGTCACAGGATATGGGGAGCACCTTATCAAAGCGGCGTTGAGAGTGGACATTGGGGAGATTGAAACAGTTGCTCATTATACATCAGCGAACTTTTTCCAACCAGGCGTTGATTTTGTTTTAGATATTGGTGGACAGGATATGAAAAGTTTAGTGATCCGTGATGGGGTAATTGAGTCCATTACCCTGAATGAAGCTTGTTCTTCAGGGTGTGGTTCCTTTGTTGAAACGTTTGCTCATTCTTTGAATTTGGATGTACAAGAATTCGCTAGATTGAGTCAAGCTTCGAGGCATCCAGTTGATCTCGGGACCCGCTGCACGGTATTTATGAACTCCAGGGTCAAACAAGCACAGAAAGAAGGAGCAGAGATCAGCGATATTTCGGCAGGTATTGCCATATCGGTGATTAAGAATGCACTTTATAAAGTGATTCGCTTGAGAAATGCCGAGGACCTTGGCAAGAAAATTGTCGTACAGGGGGGAACCTTTCATAATGATGCCGTGCTGAGAGCATTCGAGATAATTACTCACCAAGAAGTAGTTTGCCCGGATATAGCGGGTATTATGGGGGCGTTTGGCGCTGCTTTGATTGCCAAAGATCGTTATGCTTTGGGGTATCAAACGAATCTCATGCTAGGAAACGATCTAGTTGATTTTAATACACAAACATCGATAAAACGATGTGGGTTGTGTGGAAACAATTGTTTAGTAAGTGTAAAACATTTTTCCAGCGGAAGTGACTACATTTCAGGAAATCGTTGCGATAGAGGTGCAGGGAAAGACATCGTAAAAAGTGAAATTCCCAATCTTTACGAGTATAAGTACAAAAGAGTCTTCAATTACAAGCCTTTGTCAAAAGAGAAGGCCTCGAGAGGGACCATCGGAATTCCTCGTGTCTTAAACATCTACGAAGACTATCCTTTTTGGTTTACTTTCTTTACAGAATTAGGATACCAAGTTATCCTTTCTGGTCGATCATCCAAACAGATATATGAGCAGGGAATGGATACAATCCCTTCAGAGTCTGCCTGTTACCCGGCAAAGCTTGTCCATGGTCACATTGCTGATTTAGTGAAAAAAGGGATCAATAAATTATTTTATCCCTGCGTCCCGAATATCAGAATAGAGGATCCAGCAGCAGATAATAATTACAACTGTCCCATTGTTACCTCTTATCCAGAGACCATTAATGCTAATATGGATATATTAAGAGAATCTATGGTTAGGTTTTATCATCCTTTCTTACCCATGGATATGCCAAAGAGAATGGTCAAACGGTTAGCTGAGGAGTTAGCGCCAGAAGGAATTCCGAAATATGAACTAGCTAGAGCTCTTGAAAAGGCATACGCTGAACAGGACAGATATAAGCAAGAAGTAAAAAATAAGGGAGAAGAAACCCTCCACTATATCCGGGAGAACAATTTAAAGGGCATAGTGCTCGTAGGTAGGCCTTATCATATTGATCCTGAAATTAACCACGGTATACCAGAGATGATCGGATCCTATGGGTTTGCAGTTTTATCCGAAGACGCTATTCAACATCTGGGTGAGGTTGAAAGACCTTTGCGTGTTGTCGATCAATGGGTGTACCACTCGCGAGAGTATTCTGCCACCAGCTATGTAGCACAACAAAAGGACTTAGAATTAATCCAACTGAATTCGTTCGGATGTGGTCTTGATGCAGTAACCACTGATCAAATCAAAGAGATCTTGGAAGCTTATGGAAAGATCTACACAGTGTTAAAAATTGACGAAATAAATAATTTAGGGGCTGCGAGAATTCGCTTGCGTTCCTTAATCGCTGCCATCAAAGAGAGGGACAATAGAAATTTTATTCCTAAAAAGCTCTACGATAGGCCTCAAAGAGTTGTATTTACCGAGGAAATGAAGAAAAGCCATACTATATTAGTGCCTCAAATGTCTCCAATACACTTTCAATTTTTTAAGACGGGATTTGAAGATGCGGGGTATACGATTGAGTTCTTGCCCTCGGTTGATAAGTTGGCTATTGAAGAAGGATTAAGGTATGTGCATAACGATGCATGTTATCCAGCGATCATCGTTGTTGGTCAGTTGATGGAAGCGTTATCTTCCGGCAAGTATGATTTGAACAACACCTCGGTCATTATTAGTCAGACGGGTGGAGGATGCCGAGCGACAAACTATATCGCGTTTATCCGAAAGGCACTTAAAGATGCTAAGCTAGAACATGTCCCGGTAATTGCTTTGAATTTGGGGCAATCGTCTAATTTAGAAAATAATCCAGGTTTCAAATTTACAATTCCAATGTTTAATAAGCTAATGAGAGGTCTTATTTATGGAGATCTTTTAATGCGGGTGCTGTATAGAGTTCGACCCTATGAGAAATTTCCGGGTTCCGCTAATCTCTTATATGACTATTGGGTTAATCGGTGTCAAGAGTCCTTAAAGAAAGGAACGAGAAAGGATCACGCCGATAATATTCGCCAAATTGTTCAAGATTTTGATAAGTTGGAACTTTACGAAGATATGATCAAGCCAAAAGTTGGAGTTGTGGGAGAGATTTTAGTTAAATTCCATCCTACCGCCAATAATAACATTGTAGAACTGTTGGAGGCTGAAGGGGCAGAGGCAGTTGTTCCTGATCTTGCCGATTTTCTTTTATATGGCGCGTATGATAATCGCATTAAATACGAGAAATTATCGGGTAGTTTCTGGAGCATGGTGTCCGGTTATTTCTCTATAGGTCGAATAGAGTCCTATCGCAAGGACATGAAGAGGGCTTTGGAGGCTAGTAAACGATTTCATGCACCAAAATCTATCCAAGAGATAGCCCAATATGCCGAAAAACATCTTTCTCTGGCTAATCAATCTGGAGAGGGTTGGTTCCTCACTGGAGAGATGGTCGAGCTGATTCGAAGCGGTGTTAATAATATCGTTTGTTTACAGCCCTTTGCATGTTTGCCCAATCATATCACGGGTAAAGGGATGTTCCGGGAGATCAGACGGTCATATCCCATGGCAAATATTGCGCCCATTGATTATGATCCAGGGGCAAGTGAAGTGAATCAACTGAATCGCATCAAGCTCATGCTTTCCGTAGCCATGGATAATTTGCAAAATGGGATAAAGGAACCCATTGGGGCAAAGGACCTTTTAGAGGATGAACTAGATAATAAACTATCGATCCTGAATTTAGAAACAAACTTACTGGAATGTAAATTAGACTCATAGAATATAAGGAAACTTTTTGTTTTTTACCTTATATTTCTATTATCAGCAATGAACCCCCTTAACAATACATGCGCCAACGTATAACTAATAGAAGACCCTTCCCATTAGATAAGGTCAAGGCTATGGGATATTGCGCAAAAGATCCCCGGACGCGGGGATCTTTCTATGTTACTTAAGAATGTCCTAGTTCACTAGCCGTCTCCAAATCTGATTGTCCAGAGGACGATTGAACTAATCCTTGTGTTTCATGTAAAGATGTCTGTTTCTTTAAGTTAGTAAACGATTGCTCTAATTGGGAATATTTATCTTTAAGCTCTCCTAATTCACTGGCTAATGCTTCTCGTGTAGCTTCATCTTTATTACTCAATATGAACGCCTCCCTAAAATCATTTAATAAGAGTATTTCCATGATTTTAGTGATTTATGTTTGTTAAATGGTCCAAACCTCAAAATGGGCAAAAAGAAAAAGGGCCGAAACCCTTGTACATGCTGGCAGGGGATGAGAGAGTCGAACTCCCATCAGCGGTTTTGGAGACCGCTGTTCTACCATTAAACTAATCCCCTATAATTTTTAGCAACGAATTGAATTATATCGGAAAAAGATAAAACTGTCAATCAAAAAAATTAGGTCATTAGAATAATTATATATACAGGAACAAGAAGGCAGGATTTTTAAGGGAAAGCCAGAATAGGCATAATAAAGTAAGTACTAGTTACCCCAATTCGGGACTTAATATGAAGACATAAGAAAATGGAAGGGAGGGGTGTTTTTGAAGATTGATCTGCATGTGCATACTCAAGAATCAGACGGCTTACAATCGGTTGAAGAAGTCGTAAACCTCGCCTATGCCAATAATGTTCAAATCATAGGTATTACCGATCATGAGAGTACTGAAGGCATAGCCAAGGCACAAAGTCTGGCAAAACGTTTAAACATTGATATTATTCCTGGTGTAGAATTACTGACCAATTATCAAGGCAGAGAGGTTCATCTCTTAGGGTATTTCCAGAATGTGAATCATCCTGTCTTACAGGCTCGTTTGAGAGAAATACGATCACAACGAACAGCCTTAGCTTATGATATGGTTGAATGTCTGAAAACTGGCGGTCTTTCGTTGGAATGGCAAGATGTTGAGCGTGAAGTTTGTGCCGAGGGAGTAGTTAGTAAGGGACATATCATGCGGGCTATCTATCATAGAGATTGTGGTTGTCCTCAGAACTGGCGTGTGATAGCAGAATATTTCCGGCCAGGGGGATGCGCTTATCTGCCATATCTACAGCATACCTTTGAAGATGCTGTAGATCTTATTTATTCATGTGGGGGACTTCCAGTTTTAGCTCATCCTGGACTATTGCACGATCCTAAAACCATATTTGAGCTTTTGGCTTATCGACCCATAGGACTTGAAGTGTATTATGGTTATTGGGATCGGCAAGCAACGCTGATCCCGTATTATGCGGAAATCGCAGAGAAATATGCTATATTAGCTACAGGTGGGAGTGATTATCATGGCCCTTCTTGGCAGATTAAGCTGGGTCAAATGGATGTTCCGCTCGAAGGGGTGCTGAAATTACGAACCTACCTAGCAAATACTTAAGATATCTTTGTTTATACCTTCAATTTGACAGAAAGGAGCTATTTGGTGGAAAAGCGTATTAGGCTAGCCTTTGCGGCCTTACTTATTACACTAATTGTTGGTACAGTCGGATTAATACTTACGGAACATCTGAGTTTAGCTCAAGCCATTTATTTAACTGTACAAACTGTGACGACGGTGGGCTATGGAGATATTGAAGTATACTCAAATTCCGGCCATGTTTTTCTTGTTTTCCTAATGCTTAGCGGAGTAGCTGTTATGCTTTATTTTGCGGGACTTATGATGACCTTTCTGATTGAAGGACAGTTGGCAGGTGTATATGGGAGAAGAAAGATGAATAAAAAAATTATACAACTTCAGGATCATATCATTGTCTGCGGAGCAGGACGTGTGGGCAGGCAAGTTCTTTACCGCCTTCGTAAAGAAGGGGCCTCGTGCGTTGTTGTAGAACAGAAAGAAGATCTTGCAAATCAGTTAATCGAAGAAGGGTTTATAGTGATCCATAGTGATGCGACACACGATGAAACCCTTAAAAAGGCACGCATTGAGAAGGCTAAAGGCCTTATTACAGCTTTACCAGAGGATTCATTAAATGTCTTTGTAACCTTAACAGCTAAAGGACTAAATCCAGGTATTAATGTGGTCGCTCGGATGGATCATTTGGAGTCTGAAAAAAAGTTAATGCGTGCCGGAGCAGACAAAGTTATTTCACCAGCCATTCTAGGCGGGTGGCGAATGGCAATGTCTATATTAAAACCTATTAGTGTGGATTATATCGAGACTGTAATTCATGACCACAATATTGAGATGGAAATGGTGGAACTAAGGGTTGACCAAGGTTCTTGTCTAGTTGGGAAGACATTGTCAACTAGTGGTATTAAACAGCAAACGGGCGCAATGGTTCTTGCGATTTTACGAGAAAACCAAGTTATCAGTAATCCTGGAGCTAATGAGGAAATTTTGCAGGGAGATCTTTTAATTGTTTTAGGCTTGAGAGAACAATTGCATCGTCTAGAAGATGTAGCTGCAAACCTTTCAAAGTTGCAATCTTACTAATATCGTTAGATTAAAAGATAAAAGCTTGGGATAAAATACCCTCTAAGTGAGAGAACAATAACTTTTCATTGTGGAGGGAGATTTATGCATAATACACGTTCTGAGAAAGAAGTCCTTAGGGATATCAAAAATCTAATTAATACACATTTCGGTGATAGCGGTCAAAGCCTTCATGTCGAAGTCAAAGGGGATCGAGCAACAATTTGGGGGACTGTAGACAGTCTCGTTGAAAAAGATTATTTCGGAAGCCGAGTGGGACGTATAGACGGAGTTAGAGAATTAGATAATTCATTAACAGTGTCTAATGACGGGACGATCAAAGATAAAGATATTGAGAAAGGGATTGCTGAGCGTTTTCAAGGATCTAATTATGATGAGATAACGCATTTAGGTTGTCGAGTAAGCAGAGGAATTGCGACCCTCCTTGGTCATGTCGAGACTCAGAGTACAGAACGCTTGGCAAAACGCTTAGCTTCTCAGGTCCGTGGGGTTAAAGAAATACGCAGTGAAATTCAGTTTTTGGAAAAGGCTGTGGATGATGCCACTTTAGTTAATAGAGTAGAAAAAGCCTTAGTCGACTCACCGTGGGTTAATGCTCACGAAATTAAAACAGAAGCCCGAAATGGCCTGATTACGCTAACTGGTCTTGTTGACACTCAGGAATCCATGGAGTGGGCAGTAGAAACCGCTTATCAGGTACGCGGTGTTAAAGCGGTCGTCAGCGAAATACTCACGCGTCACCGCTCGCAAGGGGACGATTTGTGGTTAACGGAACAGTTGGTCGCAAAGCTTGGCCAACACCGTTTGAATTCTGGACAAATACGTGCTTTTGTTAAAAATGGTATTGCCTTTTTGACTGGTGAAGTGTATTTAGAAGAAGATCGCTTATTAGCTGAGAAACTGATTCAGACTATCCCAAATATTCATGATGTTAATAATTCTATCAAAGTAGCAGCACATTCCAGCAAAGGAACCTAACTTTTAACACAAAAACCTGCATTTAATTGCAGGTTTTTTGTGTTTTAAAAAAAAACCTTTTGACATTTTCCTTACTCATCTACCATAATGGGTAAGAAGCATGGAGGTGGAAGATGTGTCGAAAAGGAAAAAGGAACCAAGTTCTTTTTGGCTTAAATTTATCAGCGTAGTTTTTTTGTTGTTGGCATTTACTGGGCTATTGGGGTCTATGGGGTTCTCGATTGGGAAATTGGTTTTTAGCATGTTCACAGCGGTTATGGGAAGTTGGGATTGGGCGGGGCCCTTCTTATGTTTGGTAGTAGCCCTCATACTCTGGATTTATTCCACGAAGTTAACATCCTTTATCATGTCCTCTGAGGCACCGGAGTCTGGCTCTAGGCAACGGGGAAATCGACGATCTGATTCTCAAACTCGTAATCAAACTCAAAAATCAAAAGCTCATCAGACCATTTTTTCTAAGGGTATTTCACTTCCAGAAGGAAAACTTGTCAGTATGAGGGGATTTGAAGACTATTTCACTTCCCCTGAGATAGTAGAAATGAAGGATTCCGATGTGCAGAAAGCGGAAGAGATGAAAGAAATGGGGAGGGATTTTCCTTCTTATTTTGGGACAGGGGAGTCATTTTACCCTAGGAAGATGGGCAAAATGACAACGCTTAAAGGGCTTAAGAGTTACATTGAGGAAGTAGACGAGGAGGAAAGATGTAAAGAAGAGCTCCCTTGGCAAGCTAGTTATTCGGCAAGTTCGATCCCTAGAAAACCTACAGACAAACCAACGTTGTTTTCTTCGGTGTTTAAGTCCCAATCGGATCAAAAGGAATTCCTAGCTCAATTTAAAGATGATGAGAGTTCGTTGGACCTCGAAGAGCTTGACCTCCAGGTCTGTAGACCTATTAATGTGTCAGAGACGAATAGCAATGTAGTCGAGTGTCCAGATTCTGAAAATGAATTAGATATAGGACCTGTGATTAGGTTCGATACAGTTGGTAAAGAGGATTTGACGAATGAGTTTGAGTTAGTCAATGATTTGAGCGTTGCGCTCTTAGAATCAGCAAGTACGTTACAGGAAAAACCTGTGCTTGAAAGAACCGAGGCGGCGCCTAATATACAGTTTAATCCAAAGCATGAAGTGTCTGTGCCTAAGTTAGAAGATTTTACGCTTGAAAAGGTCACGCAATGGAAACTTCCACAATTTGATTTATTAGAGCCAATCATAAATCGTGTAATAATTCATGATACGGAAACTTCGAAACTGTTGGAAAAAGTACTACTCGATTTTGGAGTTAAGGCTAAGGTTATTCGAGTAACACGAGGGCCAGTCATTACTCGTTATGAGTTAGCTCCGGCACCTGGCGTAAAAATTAGTAAGATCGTCAATTTATCGGATGACATTGCGTTAGGGCTGGCTGCACGGGATGTGCGTATTGAAGCTCCGATTCCAGGCAAGGCGGCAATTGGGATTGAAGTTCCGAATAAACAGGCGCGCTCTGTCCCGTTTAGAGAAGTTCTTGAAACAAATACCTTTAAAGTACACTCTTCGAAATTGAAAGTTGCCTTGGGTAAGGATATTGCAGATCAACCGATCATCGGAGATTTAATTAGAATGCCCCACCTCCTTGTAGCCGGGGCTACGGGATCAGGGAAGAGTGTCTGTATCACGACAATCATTAATTCCATTCTCTTCAATGCTACTCCAGATGAAGTTAAGCTCCTGCTTGTAGATCCAAAAATGGTTGAGCTTAGTCAGTATAACGGAATACCGCACCTTCTAGCACCAGTCGTGGTCGACCCTAAGAAAGCAGCCAGTGCATTAAAATGGATCGTCAAAGAAATGGAAAACCGGTATGAACTCTTTGCAGCTTCAGGGGTTCGGGATATCGAACGTTATAACAAAATGAAAGCCACTGAAACGAAAAGGCAGAAACCGGCCTTGCCCTTGATAGTCGTGATCATTGATGAGTTGGCGGATTTAATGATAGTCGCGGCTGGAGAAGTTGAAGAAGCGATCTGTCGATTAGCACAAATGGCTCGGGCAGCGGGGATTCATTTGGTAATAGCCACTCAACGCCCATCAGTTGATGTCATTACTGGGGTGATCAAAGCTAATATCCCTAGCCGAATTTCCTTTGCCGTTTCGTCTCAGATCGACTCTCGCACTATTCTAGATGCAGCGGGCGCTGAAAAGCTTCTTGGGCGCGGAGACATGCTTTATTCTCCACTGGGAGTGAATAAAGCGCTCCGCGTCCAAGGGTGTTTGGTCATGGATGACGAAGTACAACGAGTGATTACACACTGGAAAGAATTGGGCAGGCCGGAGTATCTTGATCCAGAGCGTCTTTTCGCAGAGACAACATTAAAAAGTGAAGAAAGCAACGGACCGGATGATGCTTTGTTCATTGACGCTGGTCAGCTTTTTATAAGGACTGGGATTGCCTCTGTCTCGTTTCTGCAACGTAAGTTGAAATTAGGATATACCAGAGCCGCAAGGTTAATGGATATGCTCCAAGAACAAGGTGTCGTAGGAACCTATGAAGGAAGTAAGCCGCGTCAGGTGCTTTTAACTTTAGAAGAATTTAATGAACGATTCGGATGATTACGATACGCAATAGAACCGAAGCACTCTAACCAACAATGAATTGGTTAGAGTGTTTCTTTATGATGAATGAAGAATGGAGGAATGGGAATAATGCATTAATGATGCAAAAAAATAGACGGAGACGAAGAATGAAGATATTTACACGATATATTGCAAAAAATAAACCATACAAAGATATTGTCTTAAACAGGGAAGATCTGCTGAGTCATGCCCAAGAGATTGCGCGTTTACATGCTCACCAGGAAGTTAATTTACCGAAGCGAACCTTGTTGCCTAGGGTTAAACAAAATATTAAGTTTTTAGAGCAGGCCTATCGAGATATTGTAGATTATTCAACTAGAACACAGGATGTTTTGCCTGCTACGGAATGGTTATTAGACAATTATTATAGTTTAAAAAACTTAAAGGAAGAAATTCAAAAAAGTCTTCCTTATAAATTTGAACGTCAATTGCCAAGAAACGCTAGTGGAGATTTTCAAGGATATCCTCGGGTTTATGGTTTATTAGTTGAACTCATCGAACATACGGATAGTCAGTTGCAAAGTGACACACTTAAAGCGTTTATTAATGCTTATCAGGTTCAAGTGCCTTTGTCGAGTGGAGAACTATGGGCAATTCCAATTATGTTAAGAATTGTTCTTCTGGAAAACATCCGAAGGTTAACCGAACAAATCATCTTCACCCAAGCGGAAAGGGAAGCTGCAGACCGATGGGTGATGCCTTTATTGGAATCCGAACATCGACCAGACGAATGGGAAGGCATATTAAAAACGCTCACTGCTCAAGAGGAGTATTCCTCAGCCTATGCAGAACAGTTGCTCAAACGTTTGAGGGACCTTGGAATCGATACGGCACCGCTCTTGCACTGGGTGGACCGAGTAGTCGCTAAGCAGGACACAACGATTGAGGAATTGGCAAAACTTGAGCGTCAACGACAGTCTATGTACCAAGTTTCTATGGGCCATGCTATTCAAAGCATCCATTTTGTCACGGCTGAAGATTGGCCTCGTTTTTTTGAAGAAGTTAGTTTAGTGGAAAGGGAATTTCAAAAGGATCCTAGTAACGTCTATTGCAAAATGGACTTTCAATCACGAGATGTTTATCGTCATCATGTAGAAAAAATTGCTCGACGTTATCGAGTTTCAGAATTGGTCGTGGCAAGAACTGTAGTATCAAGATCAAATAAGGCAAATGATCAAGGGGAGTATGTAGCCTCTCATGTCGGGTATGATTTAATTGGACCAGGACGAATTGAACTTGAAAGAGAAGTAGAACAAGACTTTGGGGAGTCCCGTAATCTTGCAAGTAAAATTCGTCGGTCGATTCGGAAACAGCCTAATAGGTATTATTTTGGAGGTTTGCTGCTTGGAGTTGGTAGCCTAGGGACTGGGGTTATATCGTATGCACTTCAAGATGCATCATTCTCCCTCGGCTACGTTGTTATAGCTCTAGGGCTTTTGGTTTGGGCGAGTAGTTTGATATTACCGTTGGTGAATTGGATTGCCTCGGTACTTTTCCGACCCACTTTCCTGCCTAAACTAGAGTTGAGGGAAGGGATTCCTCAAGAATTGAGAACAATGGTTGCAGTTCCAACGCTATTAACGAGTCTTACTAGAGTTCATGACCTAATTGGTCAAATGGAAGTTTATTATCTTGCAAACAAAGATGATAATTTGTATTTTGCATTACTTGGGGATTTCGCGGACGCCTCGTCCGAAGTAGTTCAAGGCGATGAGGAAATTATCTCGACGGCAACCGCAGCAATTAATAACCTAAATAAAAAGTATAATCAAAATCGTTTTTACTTCTTCCATCGAAAGCGGATATTTAATGATTCTGAAGGGGTCTGGATGGGGTGGGAGAGAAAACGCGGCAAATTAGTTGAATTTAACTGCCTTTTACGCCAGGATGGAGAAACTAGCTATGATGTTCAAATAGGTGATTTATCGATCCTGCCGACCTTTCGTTATGTAATTACCCTTGATGCAGACACTCAGTTACCTCAAGGAACTGCAAGACAACTCATTGGTACTCTCGCACACCCTCTTCATGCTCCGCAATTGAGTGCAGATGGAAGGCGAGTAGTGAAGGGATATGGGATACTTCAACCGCGGGTAGGGGTTTCAATTCTGTGCGCAGGGGCGTCAAAATTTGCACGGATCTTTTCAGGTCGGGTCGGAGTTGATCCCTACACATCTGCTGTATCAGATGTTTATCAAGATTTATTTGGAGAAGGAATTTTCACAGGTAAGGGAATCTATGATGTTGCTATCTTTCATCAGGTTACCTTTAAGGCGTTTCCGGAAAACACTATCCTCAGTCATGATTTAATCGAAGGGTTATACGCAAGGGCAGGGCTTGTAACGGATGTAGAACTGATCGATGGCTATCCTGCTAACTACCTTGCCTATATGCGTCGGTCGCACCGCTGGGTCAGGGGAGATTGGCAACTCCTACCTTGGTTGTTCAAGCCGATACCCTTTGTTTCACGCTGGAAAATATTTGATAATTTAAGGAGGAGTTTAGAAGCTCCTGCACTATTTTTGCTGCTCATCGTAGCTTTCACGGTCCTTTATGGAAAGCCGTGGATATGGGTAGGGCTAATTTCCTTAAGTTTAATTTGGCCTATGGTTTTGAATATGCTTAGTATGCTCTTAACTGAAGGATTAGAGAAAGAAAACGTGGGTCAGGATATTTCGACAATGGTTATTCAGTTCTCACTTCAGTTTATCTTACTACCTTATCAGGCCTTCATCATGCTAGACGCAATTATTCGTAGCGTCTATCGTCAGGTTATCTCACACCGCTCTCTTTTAGAATGGGAAACGGCCGCAGATACGGAGAAACGTTTAGATGTGAGAATGAAGACTATGGTTTTTTCGATGTGGTCAGTTATTCTATTAGTCATCGGTTCCTTTTTAATGATTCTTAGTATGTTTCCCGCAAGGATAGGGCTATTTGTACCCTTGGCGATAGTCTGGTTAGCTTCTCCCTGGTTCGCTTATCGAGTTAGCCTGCCTACAATACATGAAAAGGCAATGCTCTCAAGTTCTGAACAGCATGCCTTGCGTCGCTGGGCAAGGAAAATATGGGCCTTTTTTGAAGAGTACGTTAGCAGCGAGGATCACTGGCTTCCTCCAGATAATGTTCAGATTGAACCCCCTAATGGTATAGCCCATCGAACTTCCCCTACCAACATTGGGCTTGCTCTACTCGCAAACTTGGCTGCTAGGGATTTTGGGTACATTACGCTAGCGAAAGTGCATGAACGTATTAATAGTACTCTGCAAATTCTAGAAGGACTAGATCAATGGAAAGGGCATCTCTACAATTGGTATGATACTCAGAGTCTTGCGCCCTTAGAGCCGCGCTATGTTTCAACGGTAGATAGTGGAAATTTCGTGGTTTATTTATTGACCTTAAGATCCGGTCTTTCTGAGATATTAAATAAATCGTTGCTAGACTTGGAGTTTGTGCGCGGTCTTAAAGATACCTATAACTTATTAATTGAAGCAATAGATGAAGATTGTAATGAGGAACTTAAAGGATTTGGGCAGGCCCTGGATCATATGTTAAGTTCCGATGAGGCCTGGAATTTTGAAAACTGGATGAATCTATTATCCCGTTGGCCTTCCCTCCTCGTTGATCAGGAATTGACAAAAGAGGGGGATTATTGGGCACGCCGTCTCGAAACGATGATTGTCACGTTCCGTCAGGAGACGCATGATATCTACCCATGGTATTTTGATCCGGATCACATGGACGAGACAACTCTATTCAATGCGCGGATTTTTAAAACGAATAACTTGGATGAGCTCTCCAAATGTTATCTGGATGGGCTTGAGGAACAGAGTTTTTCACCCGAGATGAAAGCGCTACTTCAGAAAGTGCTCCTGAAGATTCAAGGTTATCAGCAAGAATCAATAGATCTACAGCAGCGGCTTGAGAAGCTAGCTTTTGCGACAGATTTCCGTCCGCTATTTGATGATAAACGTAAACTCTTTTCGATTGGCTACCGTGTTGCAGAAAACATGCTCGATAAGTCGTATTATGACTTGTTGGCTTCAGAGGCTCGACAGGCGAGCTTCATAGCCATTGCCAAAGGGGATGTGCATCACAATCATTGGTTCAAACTTGGACGTTCATTAACCCTGGCGAAGGGAAAACGTAGTTTAGTATCCTGGAGTGGTACAATGTTTGAATTCTTAATGCCGCTTCTGGTCATGTTGAATTTTGAGGGAACCCTCCTCGATGAAACGTCTCGTAATGTTGTGGAGGTACAAAGAAAGTATGGAATCGAACACAACGTACCATGGGGGATCTCAGAGTCAGGGTTTTACGCCTTTGATCCACAGCTGAATTATCAATATAAAGCCTTTGGAGTTCCAGGACTTGGTCTTAAGCGGGGCTTGATTCAAGATCTAGTCATTGCTCCCTATGCCAGTTTTTTAGCCTTAATGGTTTCTCCACATGAGGCATTATTAAATATTTCGACAATGGAAAAAATGGGTTTTGCTGGACGCTATGGGTTATATGAAGCGGCTGACTTTACCCCTGAACGGATCCCCAGTGAACGTTCATTTATGCTAATCCAGAGCTTTATGGCCCATCATCAAGGAATGAGTTTATTAGCAATTGATAATGTGGTACATGAGAATATCATGCCCAAGCGTTTCCACAGCGAAGCCATGATCCAAGCCACAGAGCTACTACTCCAAGAACGCTTACCTGAGTCCACCCCTCCTGTACCTCAAGTTGAAGGGGAGCAGGTTGTGAATGAACGTCAAGTTAAAGACCCTGATTCGGAACAAAACCAGTTTATTATTATGGAGACCGCCAAGAGTGCAATTCCTGCCACTCACTGTATTTCTAATGGTCAATATTCAGTGATGATGACAAATGCAGGTGCAGGGTTCAGTCGTATGAGGGATATTAATCTGTCACGATGGCGCGAAGATGTGACACAGGATGCCTGGGGGATGTACTTTTATATTCAAAACCTAAATTCCGGTGAGGTCTGGTCTGCTACACACCAACCTTGTCGGTATTCTGGAGAGGACTATAAGGTGACCTATGCTCCTGATCGAGTGGAATTCTCTCGCAAGGATGGTAACATTATTACTCGGACTGAAATCGTCGTGTCCCCTGAAGACCAAGCAGAAATGCGTCGAATTTCTTTGACGAATCGCAGTAAACACGATCGAACAGTGGAGGTCACTAGCTATTTTGAAGTGGTTTTAGCTAGGTTAAGTGAAGATTTAGCGCATCCAGCGTTTGGTAATCTCTTTATTCAAACTGAATTTGAGCAGGGAGCTTTACTGGCATCCAGACGACCACGCAGTGAGAAACAAGCTCGATTATGGCTCATGCACACCGTTGCGACGGAGGGAGAGAAGATTGGTTCACTGCAATATGAGACAGACCGTGCCCGATTTATAGGACGGGGGAGAAGCCTTGCCCAGCCTCAAGCGTTAGATGCTAATCATCCCTTGTCTAATACCGTTGGAGCAGTGTTGGATCCAATGATGAGCTTGCGTCAACGGGTTAGAATCGCTCCAGGTCAAACTGTCCGGGTCTCCTTCTCGGTTGGATACGCGGAGAGTCGTGAGGAAATAATTCGTATCGCAGAAAAGTACAGAGACCCGCTTTCTGTTAATAGGGCTTTTGAACTGGCATGGACCCATAGCAAAATGGAGCTTCGGCATTTAAATTTGACAGCAGCACAGGCCAACGAGGGTTTGAGTCTTGGAGGGCATTTGCTTTATCTGAGCCCATGTCGAAGTGATGTCGCGGAATGCATTAAGAATAATCATAAAGGGCAGTCTTCTTTATGGCCGTATGCCATTTCAGGTGACTTGCCCATCGTCCTTCTTCGAGTTAAAGATACAGAAAACATGGATTTAGTTCGTAGATTTCTAACAATTCATGAATACTGGAGACTTAAAGGGCTATTTGCTGATCTGGTGATATTCAATGAAGATGAGAGCGGTTATTTACAGGCTTTCCAAGATAACTTAAGGGATTTAATCTCAATGGGGCATGCTCGTGATCTATTAAATCAGTCAGGTGGGGTCTTTCTCCTGCAAAAAGGTCATGTTCAGCAAGAGGATGTTACTCTTCTATGTGCCGTAGCACGGATGACTTTTAATGGAGAAGGAGGATCGTGTTCTATTCAAGTTCGCAAAAAAAGAAAATTTATGACTGGAGATGTAGAGCATCGCGAAAAGATAACCCTTGAAAAGGCTCGAGATCAAATGCTCAAAAGAGATCAAGAACGAGTTCGTGAGTTTCGCGAAGAGGCTCTAGACAAATCGATGGATCGTCTTCAGTTTGCGAATGGGTACGGTGGGTTCAGTGAGGATGGTAAAGAGTATATTATTCATCTACAGGAAGGTATGAACACTCCCTTACCTTGGATCAATGTCATTGCCAATACTAAATTTGGTTTTCAAATATCAGAAGTAGGTGCTGGATATACTTGGTCTCTGAATAGTCGAGAGTACAAGCTTACCCCTTGGTCAAATGATCCCATTCTCGATCCTCCAGGGGAAGCCCTCTACCTGCGTGATGAACACAGTGGTGAATTTTGGTCGGTTACAGCTAGTCCAAAACGTGAGAAGGGTTCATATACCATCCGACATGGTCAAGGGTATTCAATTTTTGAGCATTATAGTCATGGTATCAAGCAATCGTTGCATTACTTTGTCCCGATAGACGAGTCAGTAAAGGTTATCGAATTATTAATGACCAACACAACCAATCACGAGTTGCGCTTAAGTGCAGTCTATTATGCGGAATGGGTGATGGGTGTCGCTCGTCAGAATACTGCTCCCTACCTAGTGACAGAGTATGACGGAGAAAGGGACATCTTCTATACACGAAACACATTTCAAGAAGAATTTGTAGGAAGGCTTGGATTTTTGACTGCGTTTGGGGCTCCGGTAGCGAGTTATACAGGGGATCGGTCAGAATTTATTGGACGGAATGGAACTTTGGAAGATCCTATGGGTTTGAAGCAGGATCTATTCTCAGAAACAGTAGGAGCGGGACTTGACCCATGCTGTGCGTTGCAACTTCTGTTTTCATTAGCCCCTGGTGAATCAAAAGCCATCACTTTTTTACTAGGTGAAACAGAAAATAGTCAAGAGGCCGAGAGAATTACAACTAATTTAAGTCAGCCCCAGCAGATTAAGGAGGCTTTAGAGGAAGTTAAGAGGTATTGGGACGAGGTATTGGGGAACGTTCAAGTACACACGCCAGACCCCTCAATGAATTTGCTTCTCAATCGTTGGTTGCTCTATCAAACTATTGCCTGTCGTGTATGGGCACGATCGGCATTTTATCAGTCAGGAGGAGCCTATGGTTTTAGGGATCAACTTCAAGATGTGATGGCCCTTGTCTACACGTCCCCCGAGGTCACTCGTAATCAAATCATTCTCCACTGTGGTCATCAGTTTGTAGAAGGGGATGTACAGCATTGGTGGCACGCTGAAACGGGAAAAGGGATACGAACAAAATTTTCTGATGATTTGTTGTGGTTGCCGTTCGTAACTGCCCATTATATAGAGCGTACAGGGGACACAACTATTTTAGATGAAACAAACGTCTTTCTTGAGGATAACCACCTAAAGGAGGATGAAGATGAAGTATATTCGATTCCAAGGAGCACAAAAGAGCACGGAAATGTTTACGAGCATTGTGTTCGAACCATCGAGAGAGGGCTGAGATTTGGTGAACACGGGCTACCTCTGATCGGTTCCGGAGACTGGAATGATGGATTTAGCCGAATTGGCATTAAAGGAAAAGGAGAAAGCGTGTGGCTCGGGTGGTTTTTTTATCTAACCTTAACTCGTTTTTCTAGCCTATGTGATGATCGGCAGGACCTAGAGAGGGGAGTGCGGTATCGACGTATAGCGGCGGAACTTCTCCAAAGTATTGAGTTGCATGGTTGGGATGGCGGTTGGTACCGGCGAGCCTACTTTGATGATGGAACTCCCTTGGGATCTTCGCAAAACAAGGAATGTCAAATTGATGCACTTGCCCAGTCCTGGGCAGTACTTTCTGGTGCTGCAAAGCCAACTCGGGCAAAGGACGCTATGTTGGCCTTAGAGCACTACTTATGGCGAAAAGAAGACGGAGTTCTCCTTTTACTGACTCCACCCTTTGACAAGTTCCTGCCCGATCCTGGGTACATTAAAGGGTATGTTCCAGGGGTTCGGGAAAATGGTGGACAGTACACACACGGAGCTACTTGGGCGATCCTGGCTTACACAAGTTTAGGGGAAGGGGACAAAGCCTTAGAACTGTTTCAGATGCTAAGTCCTATTCATCATGCTCGTACAGAACATGAGGTGAATCGCTACAAAGTGGAGCCTTATGTGATGGCAGCCGATGTTTATGCTTCTCACCCGCATATAGGACGGGGAGGATGGACGTGGTATACTGGAGCATCGGGGTGGATGTATCAAGCTGGGTTAGAGGGAATATTGGGCTTTACACGTCATGGCGATAAATTAGTTCTGAAGCCTTGTATTCCAAGCCGCTGGCGGGGTTATCGATTAACGTATCAGTTCAAAACGGCAACATATGAGATAATTATCGAAAATCCGATGAGTAGAATGACCGGGTGTGACAGGATTACTTTGGATGAAGAAGTGTTGTTGGAGCCTGAGATTTTATTAAAGGATGATGGTCAAACTCATACTGTTCGTTTAACATTGTAAATCGTAATAGATAGGATGATAACCTCTAAGTTCAGGCTTGCAACTAGAGAGAGGATGGAAACGAGATGGATTTTTATCGCGCTTTATCTGAACATTACGATGAAATATTTCCGTTAAGGAAACCACAGAAAACATTTTTACACGAGTATTTGAAACAGGAATCTCTAACCTCGGTTCTCGATATCGGATGTGGTACAGGAACCTTTGCCTTAGAGATTAGCCAAGCTGAGGTGCGAGTGCATGGCGTCGATTTAAGTGATGAGATGGTTGAGATTTCCAAAAAGAAGGCTCAAGAGATCGGAAGTACTGCAACGTTTTCTTTAGAGGATATGCGGGACCTCAGTAATATTAACGAAAAATTTGACGGGGTACTCTGCTTAGGAAATACACTGGCACATGTGTCTGGAGAAACGGAGCTAATAACGGTCTTATCTCAATTTGGGGAGAAGGGTACTCACCTCTTAGTTCAAACTGTAAACTACGATCGGATTTTGGCTAAGCAAGTCAAAGAACTACCCATCATTAAGACGTCAAACTTAACCTTTTATCGCAACTATGCTTATCGAGTGGATGGCTTGATAGAGTTTACCATGAAAATTGAGTTTCCGGATACGAGTCAGGGTGTCTCAGGGATTAACCTATTATTTCCGATCAAATGCGAGGATCTAAAAAAAGCCTTGCAAAAAACTGGTTGGGAAGTTTCCGGGTTATGGGGGAGCTTTGACAAAGACATGTGGACTGAAGATTCTCCGGCCACTGTTTTAGCTGCTGAGCGTAAACCCAAGGTAAATTCAGTTATTGCTTAGAGTATCGGCTTTATTCACAGAAAGAAGAAGTCAGTAGCCTTATTTTCGGTAAGGGTACTGACTTCTTTGTTTTAAGGGTAACGAGAGAACTCGCTCACCTAAACCTAATATTGACCTTAAGACTTCGGTGGGGGAGTCTCTGAACGAGTGAATCCTTTACGGTTGAGAGAGATCAACGCTGCAATAAGAGCGATGCCCATCGATGTAAGCATAACAGTTTGGTAAGCACCAACAAAAGCGGTGGCTTGCTGGAGAGATGTTGGATTGATAATTCCTACAAGGAGTGAGGCTTCTCTATTCTGAAACAAGGAGATAGAAAAGGCGATGCCAATTACCATCCCTACATTTCGGACTAGGGCTGAAATTCCACCAGCGACACCTAATTTATTCGGTGGAACAGAACTCATGACACTACTATTGTTGGGTGATTGGAAAAGGCCAGCCCCTAAACCCATAAGCAAGAGACCGGGAACAATTTGCCAGAATAAGGAGGTAATAGTTAAAGTCGAAAGATAAAAAAGGCCTAATGCAGTCACTAAAAGACCACTGGTGGTTAGGATAACTGGACCTATCCGGTCAGAGGCATATCCACTAAGCGGAGCGATGATCGCCATTGTTAAGGGGAAAGCGGTCATTAGTAATCCCACTTGGGCAGGACTATAACTTAAGACTTGTTGAAGATAGAAAGGCATCAGTATTACATTGGCAAACATAGCCACGAAGGAGAGAAGTCCGGTAATATTCCCTATAAAAAATATAGGGATTCGAAACATTGATAGATCAATCATCGGATTGGTTACCCGTAATTCGGTAACGACGAAGATTCCCAAACAAAGTGTTGCAAGAACTAAACCTATAAGAATTGGGTAGGAATTCCAACCCCAACTCTGACCGTTGCTGATAGCAAACATAAGACTAATCATACCGAGCGTAAAGAAGAGAGCGCCTTGAAAATCAAAGGTCTCTTTGTGTTGGTGAGGCTCATCGGAGGGGAGAATGATTCGTGCAACTAGATAACCAAGAATTCCAATTGGTATGTTGATAAAGAAAATGGAACGCCAGTTTAAGAATTCTACAAAAATCCCGCCGATTGCAGGACCTGTTAAACTGCCTAAAGCAACAACAGTCCCGATTAAGCCTAGAGCTCGTCCTCTCTCTTTCGGAGGGAAGTTAGCAATAATGAGAGCGGCACTGTTTGCCATTATCATTGAAGCCCCAATGGCTTGGAGAATACGCATTCCAATCAGAAACCAAATATTTGGTGCAAATCCGCACAAAATCGAACCGAGGGTAAAGACCAAAAATCCCAGCGAATAAACTCTTTTACGTCCTAATAGATCAGCTATTCGCCCAAAAACAGGTAGCAAACTGGATATAGTCAATAAATAGGCCGTGACAACCCATTGCAAGGTTGAAATATTTACGTGTGATTTGTTTGATATGCTGGCAGAGATCGTGGGAAGGGCCACATTAACAATACTGCTATCCAAAGTCGACATGAAGGTACCAATGGAAACGGTTGCCAGTATAAACCAGCGATACCGAGGGGAGTTCTTCACACCTAATACGATATTACTACCGACTTGATACACTATGTTTCAGGCTCCTTCCTTTTTAGAACTCTTACTAAAGAGGTATAGTCGGCTCACACCGAAGTCTCGTTGTTCAATTTTAGTTGAAAGAGTTCACTATGAATCGATTTTGATGGAATTGCGAGCAAAGAGGGATGTAACATACTTTTCAAAGTTTTGTTACATCCCTCTTAATATATATCTTCTTAGAAGGAGTATTAGAAGGATTCTTATTCAGAGATTAAATTCCAGCTCAGGCAATACCGCTAAGTCGTTCGTAAAGTACTTCTCGTGCGCCAACTGTTAGAATTGTAATTAGATTTTCTGAACCAAAAACGGTGTAAATCACACGATATTCCTTAGATCCACTACGAAAAGAAACTCGGTACGTCTCGTAATAAGGTCCTTTTAGTCTCTTAAATGCTAAGGGATCTTGTTCTAAGCTCTCAAA
>CAKMJS010000065.1 GCA_927405585.1 uncultured Desulfosporosinus sp. | reverse complement strand
TCTAGGTTTACTGGGAGCTATTCTCATACCGGGAAACCCAGGCGGATGGGAAAGTGCGCTCAGCGCCTTAGGTGCAGGAGGTTTATTTTGGATCATTGCCCGAGTTTACCCGCAGGGAATGGGATTAGGCGATGTTAAGTTAGTTGCTGCAATGGGGGCTTTTCTGGGATTTCCCTCAATATTCCTAGCGGTTTTTATAGGAAGTTTTATGGGTGCGTTGATTGGGATCTTTCTTCTCTTCATGGGCCGAAAGCGCTTTGGTCAACAGATCCCCTTTGGGCCTTATCTTGCTTTAGGAGCAATCTTAGCGTTATTGTGGGGGACACTCATAATTGACTGGTATTGGACCTGGATCTGAATCGATGCACGATATAAGATATAGAACTGTGATGCACGGATTCGAGCTTCGAGCCTCGAACGTCGTGCCTCGATAAAGGGGTGGCTCAATGCGAAAAAGATCAGTGGTCTTCGAATTGACTGATAGGGAAATTCGGGCTTTTTGGATTGCTGCCCTGCCTTTTTCGAAACAAGGTCATAGTTCTACCGCAGTCAAATTTGACCGCATTTCAATATTGACTGGAATCCTAGAACAGGGCAATGTGCGTGATGAAAACGCCTTAATTAAGATTCTTTCGAATTATCAGCAACAAAATCCTGGAAAAATTCAGAAAGTGTATTTGGCGATCCCGCTTCAACAAGGATTCATCCGATCGTATACGTTACCTTGGATTCCTAAGCGAGACAGGAAATCGGCAATCTCTTTGTTGGTCGATGAGGAGATTTCCATTGCGAGG
The DNA here is from genome assembly GCA_927405585.1 of uncultured Desulfosporosinus sp. Lineage (GTDB taxonomy): Bacteria > Bacillota > Desulfitobacteriia > Desulfitobacteriales > Desulfitobacteriaceae > Desulfosporosinus. The sequence continues at coordinate 4,780 of CAKMJS010000065.1, read as the reverse complement.
TCTGATTTACTCTACGATTTCCTAGTGATTTCCGAAAATAAGCAGATCAGCTTTCAGGTTTTACTCGGGGCGACACGACAAAGTTTGCTGGAACGGTATGTTTTTGTCTTTGGCCAAGCAGGGTTTGAGGTAACGGGTGTAGATTTCTCCTTTTCTGTCTTAGGACAAGCTTTGGGATTTGAGCCAAGCGAAGATGTACTATACCTGCAGGGGGAGTCTGACTCTTTCCAAATGAGTTTGTTTCGTGGAGCAGTTCCAGAAATTGTCCGTACCTTTCCCGCTGCTTCTACAACAAAGAAAAGTTTGGCGAGCAAAAAAGAACGGACAGAGGCGTGGGGGAACGAGATTCGACGGTTTCTTTTGTATTACAGAACGCAAAACCCTGATCTCAATCTGAAGCGTTTGGTCTGGAGTGGAGATTCTGTGGCGGAACAGTTGGCTCAAGAATTACTCGCCTCAAATCACGTTTCATCAGTAGGGCAAGCTAAACTACTGTTTGTCCCTAATACGTGGCGCAAGATCATCGAGGAGGATAATGGTTGGGGCGAGGTGGCCGTGGGTTACGGTCTGCGCATTTCTGCAGGGCGTCCTGAGTTTAATCTTTGGCGTCAACCCAATGAGGTGCAGACAGTTCAACAAAGGTACCAGAGGATAGCGCTTATCGCCTGTGCTCTTTTAATGGTTGGAACTATGAGCTGGGTTACGCTCTATCTGAGAATAATGCCCTTACAGCAAAAGGTCCAGCAACTTTCTAATCAAGGGGCCAGAATTGTCGCTCAGGTCAACCACCAAGAAGAGCTTGCAGTCGCTTGGAATAAGGTAGCGATCGATGCGGAGAAAATTGGAGTTAGCCTAATTCAACTGCAGGGGATGTCGAGCTCTGAGCTAGAGATTGAGCATATAAGTTATAAACATGGGAGCCTGTCCCTGAGGGGTAAGGCTAAGGATGCTAATAGTGTTCAAGCCTTGATCAGTACTATGCGCACAATGGGTTGGGAACAACCTGCTTTGTCAAGCTATAAATTGTCGTTACGAAATAATGTCGAGTTCTCATTAAATGCCAAACATGGACAATTTGAAACGCTCCCCAATTCAATGACAACCACATCAGAAAAAACAAACTTATCCTTGGATGAGAGAGGGTAAACTATGGCTTATTTCTCAAGTGTGACTAAGTCTAGAGCTTTGTTGGGCCCTGCTACAATCCCCCTTATTAAGCGTCTATCATTGCGCTATATAAAGGGAATTGCTGTGGGGTTGCTGTTTATTACGAGCTTCGGATTTCTGTTATTTTGGCAGCCAACGTTCCAGCAGCTACGTTCTTTACAAGATGAGAAAAGCTATTGGCAAGAGGTATTGGAGTTAGAAGTGGGAACCCCTTTAACTGCTATGCCCACCATGGACCAGTTACCAGACATAATAGAACAGTGTCGTGAGGTTTTTGTCAAAGAAGGAGTGGATGTGGTTTCCTTAAATGTTGAACGGTTTGGTGAACGGCTAGAAACTGGGAATCCGGCAAGGCTGGATTACAGTTTAGTCCGCTTAAATTTGCATGGCAATTGGCAGGGGATCGTCACATCCCTCCAAGCGCTAGAAGAAACACCCCAAGCTATTCGCATCCACGTCCAGGAGGTCGTCTTAGACGCAGAGGGGGGAGAGACACTTCTTCAAATTTATTTTGTCAGCCGATAAAGGTAAATATTGAACAGGACATTCTCCTTTTTCCATAGGCTAAGGAGAGGAGGGATGTAGGGTGAGTAAGGAATACTCCATTCAACTCGGAGATAATTTTCACGAATTGGCTAAACGTTGGGGTGGGACCTGTGACGATTTTCTATTAGCTAACCCCTGTGTTGATCCACTTAAACTGCAAGTTGGACAAAAAGTAGTTCTCCCGGATTTTAAAGCACCAATCAAAGGACAAGCACAATACGCAGATATTCAGGTGGATCGTGGAGAAGAGTTTACCGGTGAGTATCTTGATGAAGTGGAAATGGAAGTTGAGGGAGTGAGTTTTCGCGTTCGTCGTATCGGTGAACCTAAAGTTCCCCACGAGATTCATCTGATTCTTCCGCGTGCTGAGATCCGTAAAATTCAGCCTTCGGGAGGCTGCGGACCCAGTGAAGTACAAATTATGCTCAGTAACATGGACATTGTGCTCTCCCCTCGCTTGGTAAGCGGGAATGGTGATACCGCAGAGCAGGCTAAACCCGCCGGGCAAGGCCGAGCCGCCCAAGTCCAAACCCAGCAAGTGCCTCAACAACAGCGACAAATACAAGCAGGGCAAACACTCCAAACACCTCGATCAGCACAAACAATACAAGCTCAACAGACACCACAACCCTCTCAAATGCAAACGTCGGACTCCAATACGTCTCCTCAATATGGTTCGGGGGAGCAACCCGCTCTGGAGCCATTTCAAGGGTTTACGCAAGTGCCAGAACAACCGCGATGGCGTATGACGTTTCCATTTAATAAGCGTTGAGTAAGAAGAGGTTATCTCAAATTAGACGGGTTGCTATTTTGAGATAGCCTCTTCAAGTTTGAGAAGCTTTTAAGACACCTTAAGACGGATTTAAGAGAGTTTTCAATTGAAAATACTATGCTACAGGGAAAAATTGTGATAAGATTTTGGATATGTGACAAGGAAGTGATTAATTGGCAAGTATTTGGGTATTTCATGGTCCTAATCTGAATCTGGTAGGGCTACGTGAACCGGAACATTACGGGTCCCACACCTTACTAGAAATTAATCAGGAAATAGTACAAACGGCGAATCAGGTGGGGATGATCGCTGAATGCCGGCAAACGAATCACGAGGGAGATCTTATAGATTGGATACAAGCTTTATCGCCGGAGGATTTCTTAATTCTAAATCCTGGTGCTTGGACACATACAAGTTATGCCATTCGTGATGCCATTAAAGCGGTAAGCGTTCCAACGGTAGAGGTTCATCTTTCCAACATTCATGCGCGTGAAGCTTTTCGAGCTAATTCTGTGATTGCTCCGGTCTGTATCGGACAAGTTTCAGGACTAGGAGCAGACGGGTATATTTTAGCATTACGTTATGCAATCGACTACCAAAATCGACACAGTGAAAAAGTAATAGAAAGCGGGAATTAGCATGAATCGGTTAGAACGAATGCGTCAAAAAATGCACGAAGAAGGAATCGACGCCTATGTGGTTCTACGCCCCGAGAATGGTCGGTATCTGAGCGGTTTTACAGGTGGAGAAGCAACCCTGTATGTTACAGCAGAAAAAGCCATATTACTGACGGATTTTCGTTACATAGAGCAGGCCAAGGGCGAGGCACCTGAGTTTGAAATTGTTAAGACGGGACAGGACCACTTTGAAGCGTTAGCAGAAATCGGGCAACAAGCTCAGCGAGTTGGCTTTGAAGGAGACTTTGTCACCTTTTTAAACTATGAAAAACTAATAAAAGGGTTCCCACAAGCGGAACTTCTTTCGCTACCTGATCTTGTTAGTTATTTGCGTGCAGTGAAGGATCAGACAGAGATCGAGAAGCTTCGCCAAGCCGTAAAGATTGCGGATGACGCTTTTGCAAGTGTGATAAAGACGATTGAAATAGGTCAGACGGAAGTGGAGATTGCGCTTGACTTAGAGTACACGATGCGCAGGGCTGGTGCAAGTGGGGGTTCTTTTGACTTTATCGTCGCTTCAGGTGTTCGATCAGCCTTACCCCACGGCTCGGCCAGTTCAAAGAAAATTCAATTAGGGGAGTTTTTGACGATGGATTTCGGAGCAATCTATGAGGGTTACTGCTCTGATATTACACGGACAGTGTTTTTGGGCGAGCCGGAGGAAAAGCACCAAGAAGTTTATCAGGTTGTATTGGCAGCTCAGCGGGCAGGAATTGCCGCTGTTGCGCCAGGGCGCACTGGAAAAGAAGTGGATGCGGTAGCTCGTAAAATCATTGTTGACGCAGGCTATGGCGAATACTTTGGGCATGGATTAGGACATTCTGTGGGGCTGGCCATTCATGAAGGACCAAATTTGAATATGCGAGAAGAACGTGTGCTTGAACCAGGTATGGTCATTACTGTGGAACCGGGCATCTATATCCCGGACTGGGGTGGTGTCCGGATTGAGGACATTGTTTTGGTGACTGAAAATGGTTGCGAAGTCCTGACACAAGCACCGAAAGAATTTATTAGCTTTGAGTGAAGTTTGCAGTCCTTCTAAGTATTTAATATTAGAAAGGGACAAGCTAACAATACATAAATATTTAGGGGGAACGGGAAAGTTATGATTACTACAAATGATTTTAAGACGGGTGTGACAATACAATTAGATGGTGATGTTTTCTCAGTAGTAGAGTTCCAGCACGTTAAGCCAGGTAAAGGGGCAGCCTTTGTTCGCACTAAGTTGAAAAACGTGAAAACAGGTGGAGTAGTTGAACGCAGGTTTAATGCTGGAGAAAAAGTGGCGAAGGCCCATGTTGAGCGCCGGGATATGGATTACCTATATAAAGACGGAGAACATTTCGTGGTCATGGACAAAGAAACTTACGAACAGACATCCCTAACGGCCCTGCAACTTGGGGACGGGGTCAAGTGGCTCAAAGAGAATATGACCTTAGGAGTACTTTTTTTTGATGTCGAGGTTATTGGAGTCGATGTGCCAAATACAGTCCATCTTACCGTTGCCGCTACTGAACCAGGAGTGAAAGGGGATACGGCAACTGGAGGAACAAAACCTGCAACCCTGGAAACCGGGACGGTGGTGCAAGTTCCGTTCTTTGTTAATGAAGGGGATATC